>CBDTYC010000212.1:0-5068 GCA_965364495.1 uncultured Yoonia sp.
CAAGCTATCGGGCGGCAAGCCGCCGTCGCTTTCCCCGATACTCATCGCGCCGCGTGTGGCGTGGAAACGCAGACCCACTTCACCTGCCGCAGCAATCGTATCGTCCAGTCGGGCACCGTTGGGATAAAGGTAAAGATGGTCCGAGGTCAGCGTACAGCCCGACAGCGCCAGTTCCGCCAGTCCAACCTGTGCCGAGACAAACATCTCTTCGGGCCCAAAACGCGCCCAGATCGGATAGAGCCGCTGAAGCCAGCCGAACAACAACGCATCTTGCGCGCCGGGCACAGCGCGGGTCAGCGTTTGATAAAGATGGTGATGGGTGTTTACCAGACCGGGCGTGACGATCTTGCCCTTTGCAGAAAAAACCGCAGCCCCCTCCGCCTGCAGGTCATGGCCAATTCGGGCAATAACGCCATTCTTGATCTCAATGTCAGCGCCATGCAATTCGCGGCGTTGATCATCCACCGTCAACATCACATCGGCGGATTTGACCAGAACATCAGTCATTTTCGAACCCTCGCAGAATTTCCAAGGCTTCGGCATGGACATCCTCATTTGCAGCCGCAATCAGGCGGCCACCCTCATGCGCAGGTCTGCCCTGCCAGTCTGTCACGATCCCACCGGCGGCCTGCACCACAGCAATTGGCGCATGGACATCGAAAGAATTGAGGCCTGCCTCGATCACAAGATCAATCTGCCCAAGCGCAACAAGCGCGTAGCCGTAACAATCCAGCCCATAGCGCGTCAAACGCGCCTGTCCTGCAACCGCCTGAAAAGCGCGTGCTTCGGTCTTGGTTCCAACTTCGGGGAAAGTAGTCACCAAGGTCGCTTCTGACAGCTTGCGTGCCGCGCGGGTCGCCAATGGTGCTTGGCCCATCGGTCCGTCGACCGTCGCCAACCCAAACCCGCCGACAAAACGTTCCTTGATATAGGGTTGGTCGATAATGCCAAAAAGTGGCCCATTAGCGTCCGAAACGGCAATCAACACACCCCACGTCGGTGTGCCACTAATGTAGCCACGCGTCCCGTCGATCGGATCCAGCACCCATGTCAAACCGGATGTGCCTGTCTTGTAGTCGAACTCTTCGCCCATGATGGCATCATCCGGCCGCATTTGCGCAAGCAGGTCGCGCATCGCCTTTTCGGCCCCGCGATCTGCAATGGTAACGGGATCAAAACCTTCGGTTGTCTTGTTATCTGTCGCCAAACCGCAGGTGCGGAAGTGGGTCAAAGCGACGGGCCTGACAGCATCAGCAAGCGCATGGGCAACGCGCATCAACTCTGACTGGGTCGTTTGATCAAGAGACATGCAAGGGTCCTCGTGCTGTGCCACATCTACCGGTTGCGGTAGCGCGGCACAGCCAACGAGGTCAAGAGCGGCGCTAGGCGGCTTCGCTTAGAACGCGGGCCAGATCGAACAGGCGCCGGCGCTGGTTTTCCGGAATTGCGTAGTACGAGCGCAGCAATTCAAGGGCTTCTTTGTCAGTCAGGATGTCGCCAGGCATGTCGGATGTCGTTGCGACTGCAGGTGCATCATCGTCCAGCCCCTCGAAAAAGAATGCAACATCGACGTTCAGAACTTTGGAGATGTCCCAAAGCCGCGACGCGCTAACGCGGTTCATCCCGGTTTCGTATTTTTGGATTTGCTGGAACTTGATGCCGACAGCTTCAGCAAGCTGCTGCTGTGTTGTTCCATTCATCCAGCGGCGATGGCGGACGCGCTTGCCTACGTGGACGTCAACTGGGTGTTTCATTTCTTTTCCTCACAATGAACGAGTATAACTCAACAAATTCGCGACCGGATGATGACCTAACACACAAGCCGTCCTGATCGCCTGTAGTGCATGACACCATTAGCATAAAACACGCAACGGTTGCAGCGCCCATCCTGACCTTTTGGACAGGTTCAACCCATCACTTTTTTGAAATGCTTCCCGAAACGGCACTGTTTGCCTGTTCAAGTTCTGACATGGTACCTCTGAAGAACCTCTTAATTTCAAAGGATTCGCAAACAATGCGCGCATTCCAAGTTACGACATTCGATCAACCAGCCAAGGTCATTGACCGTCCCGATCCAGTCGCTGGCACTGGCGAAGTCTTGCTGAAGATCGCGGCTTGCGGGCTAAATTTCGCTGATTTGCTGATGGCCAAAGGCAGTTACCAGGATACACCGAAGCCGCCCTTCACCCTTGGCATGGAGGTTTGCGGCACCGTGATCGCACAGGGACCCGGCGTGACCAGCCCTGCGATTGGCACACGCGTAGCGGTCTTTGGCGGGCAAGGTGGCATGGCGGACAAAGGTGTTTTCCCCGCTGCATTATGCCGGCCGGTCCCTGACACGATGGACGATGCGACGGCTGCCGGCTTTATGGTGGCCTATGGAACGTCGCACCTTGCGCTTACACGGCGTGCTGATTTGCGCAAAGGTGAAACACTTCTGGTTCTGGGCGCTGCTGGCGGTGTGGGCCTTACGGCGGTCGAGGTGGGCAAAGCGATGGGCGCAACAGTGATTGCCGTCGCGCGGGGTGCCGACAAACTGGCTGTTGCAAAAGCCGCCGGAGCGGATCACCTGATCGACAGCGCGACCACCGACATCAAATCAGCGGTCAAGACATTGGGCGGCGCCGACGTGGTTTACGACCCGGTCGGCGGTGAAGCCTTCAAGGCCGCACTCGGCGCATGCAACCGCGAGGCCCGCGTCATTGTGATCGGTTTTGCCAGCGGCAGTGTTCCGCAAATTCCTGCGAATATCATTCTGGTCAAGAATATCACTGTCATCGGTTTTTACTGGGGGGGGTATCTGAAGTTCAATGCCCCCGCCCTGACAGATAGCCTTGCGGAACTGATGGCGTGGCACGCAAGCGGCAAGCTGTTGCCTCATGTCAGCCACAAGATACCCCTCGCCGACGCGGGCGATGCGCTCGAACTGCTGCGCAGTCGCAAATCAACCGGAAAAGTCGTCGTTATGCCGTAACAAGCTGCGGGACAACAGGTGGCGCGGCATAGCAGCGCTGAATAATGTCCGCCATCGCGACGCTTGGGTGATCTTCGGGTTTCAGCACGTAAAGGTTGATGTTCTGCGGTTTCAGATCCGGCAGCTGTCCACCGTGATCAATGACTTCGGAATGCGGCGGCAGACTGCCTTTCAGCGCAACGTGAACGGCCAGATCGGCGCTGACGGCGGCCTCGACCGCGTTGTCCATCTCGGAATCGACCGCCATCTGCCAGTCAATCCCGTTCTGGTTCAGGGCCTGCAGTACGCCGCTGCGAAAAATGCAGTTGCTGCAAAAGGCCACCGGCAAAGGCGTCTTGCGCCACGCGACCCCGTCGACCGCACCAATCCATTGCAAGGGCAGTTCGACCAACACCTGCCCCCCCGTTCCGCAGGTTTCCTCGGTCGTTAGAATCAAATCAACCTCGCCCCGGCCAAACATATCCAGCAACTTGCGGGTCGGTGCCGAGATCAGGCGCACATGCATTCGTGGAAACTCTGCTGCGAACCGCTTTAGAACAACCGGTACGGCAGGATAAATGATGTCATGCGGCACGCCGAGCTTCAGTTCGCCCTCGAACTCGGTCGCGGTGAGGCGATTGAGGACCTCGTCATTGATTTTCAACATCTTGCGCGCATAGCCCACCAACTGCTCGCCTGCGGGTGTCAGCCCGATGGTTCGCGCAGAGCGGTCCAAAAGCGCGAGATTCAGCGATTCTTCCAAACGCTTCAACTGCATCGACACCGCCGATTGGGTCAGGTTCAGCATCCCTGCCGCACGAGTCACACCGCCAGTATCAGCAACGGCGACAAAAGAGCGCAACGCGGTCAGATCCAGATTTCGGGCCATATCACAATCCTTGATATTAGATCTCAATAACATTCATTTTCATTATGCTAGACCCTCACCTATATATCAAGCATCGAAATACAAATGATCAAAAGCATCACGAAAGGGAATGAAATGAACCTCTCTATCCAGAACGCCCGCATCAACGCCGTATGCCAGCCAGAAAGGCTAACTCTCGGTCACCGGATCAGCACATTGCTTGCCGTCGCGCGGCAGCGGCGCGAACTTGCATCGCTGGACGCACATATGCTGCAAGACATTGGCGTAACGCCATCTCAAGCAGTCGCGGAAAGCCGGAAAGCGCCCTGGAATGCGCCATATCACTGGCGCTAACACAGGTCAGAACACCGCCACCTGCGACATTCCCGCCCAAAATAATCAGAAAAGCGGAATTCACGCTGTCATAGCCTTGAAAAAATGCCGATCCCTGCCAATATCTTGGGCAAGGATGCCGGTTAGCGGCGCCGCTGTTTATTCTGGAGGTCTCAATGGCTCAATATGATACAATTAGAACGGTCGGCGGAGTACGCACGGCCGAGATTGATGCGGGCCTACGCGCGCACATGAACAAGGTCTACGGCACAATGTCCGTAGGTATGTTGATTACCTTTGCTGTCGCTTGGGCAGTTGGTACGTCGCCAGCATTGCTGGGCATGTTCCGCGATCCGATCACACTCGCCCCGAATATGTTGGGCTGGATTGTTATGTTCGCACCGCTTGCGATGGTTTTTGGCTTTGGCGCGATGATTAACCGCTTCTCTGCCGCCGCTGCGCAGACATTCTTTTATGCTTTCGCAGCCGTTATGGGTCTGTCGATGGCGTGGATCTTCGTGGCCTTCACAGGGTTCTCGATTGCACAGGTCTTCTTGATCACTTCGATCGCCTTCGCGGGTCTTAGCCTTTATGGCTATACCACCAAAAAGGATATCTCTGGTTGGGGTACATTCCTGATCATGGGCGTGATCGGTCTGGTCGTCGCGATGATCGTCAACATTTTCTTGCAGTCCCCTGCAATCATGTTCGCGATCTCGATTTTGGGTGTGCTGATCTTCGCGGGTCTGACTGCCTATGACACACAAAAGATCAAGAATGATTACGTTGCGCATGCCGCACACGGCGATCAGGAATGGTTGGCGAAATCGGCAATCATGGGTGCGTTGAACCTCTACCTCGACTTTATCAACATGTTCATGTTCTTGCTGCAGTTGTTCGGCAACCGCGAATAA
>CBDTYC010000213.1:0-5046 GCA_965364495.1 uncultured Yoonia sp.
GCCGATTGGGTAGATCAGACCTGTCAGAATGACCACGAAGATCAGGAACGGCCATAGTTTCATCCGCTCGGCCAAAGTACCGGACACGATTGATGCGGTTGTCGCACAGAACATCAACTGGAAGAAGAAATCGGATGCAACGGACGCATAATCAAGCGCGGCATCAGCAGCAGCCAGTCCAACAGGCTCTAGGGATGTTGGCGCGAATGTGCCGAACCAGCCTTGGAAGATCCAAGCATCACCCGGATACATCAGGTTAAAGCCGACCAGCCAATACATGATGGCGGACAGCGAATAGAGTGCGACGTTCTTGGTCAGCTGCGTTGCAACGTTTTTGCCGCGCACAAGGCCGGCTTCGAGCATCGCAAAACCGGCAGCCATCCAGAAGACAAGGAAGCCACCGATCAAGAACAACAGTGTGGTCATCAGGTAAGGGCCGATTTCGTCAAACGACGGTGCAGCGTCCTGTGCCAGCGCGAAGGTCGGAAGCAGCGTAAGCGCCGCACCAACCGAAAGGTATTTAGTCAGTTTCATAGTAATGTCCCTCAGTTCACGCGATCAAAGCGCGTCATCATTGGTCTCGCCGGTCCGCACGCGCAGCGCACTTTCCACGTCGAGGACGAAAATCTTGCCGTCACCGATTTTCTCGGTCTTGGCAGTGGTGGCGATGGTCGAAACAACCTGATCCGCCATGCTGTCTTGAACGACGATCTCAAGTTTGACTTTGGGCACAAAGTTCACAGCATATTCTGCGCCACGATAGATTTCGGTATGGCCAGACTGAGAGCCAAAGCCTTTGATTTCGGATACCATCATACCGCGCACACCGACGGTGGTCAGAGCTTCGCGGACCTCCTCGAGCTTGAACGGCTTGATTGTTGCAATGATGAGTTTCACATTCTTCCCCTTGCAAATTCTAATGCGGACGCAAATCGCAGCCCCCGCTTGCAAGCAAACACAAACCCTGCGCAGCCCTGATCAGCAAGAATTCGGCAGGGGCTCGGAGTGCGGATTTCACCCCTAGTTGCACAATTTTTGCACAATCTAAGCAATATGATTAAAAAATAGGCTAATAAAAAAGGCGAATCGGACGCCGCATCATGCGCGACATTCCTGAACGGGCTGTTTAAGGTGTCCGCAAAACAGAACAACACAGTCAATTGAGCAGAGCAATGAGTGGAAACGGCAATAAACGCCCCCCTTTGGTGGCAGACAAGCGTTATGCCGCGAAACCGGCAGCCCAAAAGAAGGCGGCGGCCGCAAAGAAGGCCACCAAACCAAAGGCCCGGCGCAAAGCGGCCCCCAAGCGGGCCAAGCCACGCGGCCTTATTGGCTGGCTGCTTGCGCCATTTCGTTGGCTTTTCCGACTTGTCTGGGCCTTTACGTGGCGAATTGGCCTGATTGTCGGCCTGATCGTCGCTGGTTTCTCGCTCTATTTTGCGTCTCAACTGCCGGAGGCGGACGAACTTATCGACGGGCGCAAGCCTGGCCCTGTCACTTTGACCGATCTGAAGGGCGACGTCTTTGCGTGGCGCGGCGACCAATTTGGCGGCATGGTGACAACCCAGACCGTGTCGCCCCATCTGCATAACGCAGTGGTCGCGACCGAGGACAAACGATTCTACCGTCACTTCGGCCTTTCGCCACGCGGCATCGCTTCGGCTGTTCGCATTAACCTCAGCGAGGGGCGCGGCCCGCTTTCAGGGAATGGTGGTTCGACCATCACCCAGCAAACGGCCAAGCTGCTGTGTCTGGGCGTCCCTTACGACGCGAACCGCTGGGAAAGCGAAGCTGCATACGAGGCTGATTGCCGTCGCGGATCGCTTTGGCGCAAGGCCCGCGAGGCTGTTTATTCAATCGGGCTAGAGTTGGCCTACACCAAAGAAGAAATACTGACGCTTTACCTTAATCGTGCCTACCTTGGCGCAGGTAGCCGCGGGTTCGAAGCTGCAGCCCAACGCTATTTCGGTATTTCCGCCGCACAAGTCAGCCCAGCGCAAGCAGCCATGCTTGCCGGATTGCTGACAGCACCGTCCGCGAACGCCCCTACCCGCAGCCTTGAGCGAGCGCAAAACCGCGCAGCAATCGTGATCGCTCTGATGGAAGATCAAGGTTACCTGACCACCGCAGAGGCCCGCGACGCGCTCGTTAATCCGGCAACACTGTCAGCCGCAGCAAGCGCAAGTTCGGGCGGCTTTTTCGCGGATTGGGTGATGGACAGCGGCCCAGAGTTCTTTACGCGCAACACCACCGAAGATGTGATCATCCGCACAACCCTTGATCAACGTATCCAGAAGGCGGCGGAAGACGCGCTCATTTCAGTTTTTGAAAACGACGTGCGCGAAGGGTCCGAGGCCCAAGCCGCCATCGTTGTTATGTCTGCGGACGGGGCTGTGCGTGCGATGGTCGGCGGGCGCAACATTAGCGCGACAGGCGCATTCAATCGCGCCACGCAGGCGTTGCGGCAAACCGGTTCGGCGTTCAAGCCGTTCATCTATGCGGCGGCACTTGATCTGGGCATGTCGCCATACGACCTGATTGATGACGCACCAACCTGCTGGAGCAGACGCGGATCACCGCAATGGTGTCCCGAAAATTATGACCGCGAGTTCAAAGGGCCGATCACGATGGTGCAGGCCCTCGCAGAAAGCCGCAACATTCCCGCGATTGTTGTCTCTGAAAACGTTGGCCGTGAACTGGTGCGTAACGTCGCATCCGGTTTCGGGATCGACGGTGACATGGCGGCAGGGCCTGCTTTGGCATTGGGTGTGTCGGAAAGTACATTGCTGGATATGACCGGCGCCTTTGCAGGCATTCTAAATGGGGGTTCAGAGGTCGCGCCTTATGGCCTCACCGATCTGCGCTTTATCGGTGACAATACAACGCTCATGGATGCCCAAGGCGCAGGGATCGGCGAGCGGATCATCCGCCAAGAGGCCGCACAGCAATTAACGTGGATGATGACCAAGGTGGTTGAAGAAGGCACCGGCATGCGCGCACGTATCTCCGGTTGGGATATCGCGGGCAAAACCGGCACGACACAAGGGTCGCGCGACGCATGGTTTATTGGATTTACAGGTGACTATGTGACAGGCGTTTGGATGGGATATGATGACAACAGCCGTCTGTCAGGTGTCACCGGCGGCGGACTGCCCGCCACGATCTGGCGGGAAACGATGGTAAGGGTGTTAGAGGGCATGCAGCCCACACCATTGCCGATGATGATACCCCAGCGCCCATTCTCTGCGGGTGTGCTGGAAAGCCAAGGTGGTGAAGTCCTTGATCAAGCTATTCTGAACCTCTTGGACAACATCATCTCGGGCGGGTCGAACTAAGGGGTGTCGCTCATCTTGCATGCCCTGCCGTGAATACGGCCACAATCGCACATCCGGCAAAAAAGCCTTGCCTCGATTGACATACGTCATTGTGCAGGACCGCCATGCATTCGATGTTCACCCGCGGGACGACCGGAGCAAAGAATTGGCGTTAACTTGGCGTTGGTTTGAGATAGGCTAGAAAAAACCGAAAAGACAACGACAAGGCAATTACACAAACATGTCTGACGAACTGACCGCCAAGGGCCGCAATGAACTTCGCGAAACGCGCAGCAAGAGCCGCCATCTTTATTGGACCGTGGGCGTCTTCAGCTTTTTTGTGAACCTGCTGATGCTGACCGGTCCGCTTTACATGCTCAATATCTACGACCGTGTTCTAAGCTCGCGGTCGTTCGAGACATTGTTGGCGTTGTCGGCTCTGGTTGCCTTTCTATATGCAATGATGGGCATTCTTGATTTTGTGCGTGGCCGCGTCATGGGCCGTGTTGGCGCGCGTTTTCAGGCAGGTCTGGACCGCCGCGTTTTTGCCGCCGTGTTGAAAGCCACCACATTGAACCGCGCGCCGCGCGAGGCTGCAACCGGCCTGCGCGATCTTGAGGCGGTGCAACGACTGATCACATCGCCCGCGCTAATGGCTTTGTTTGACCTCCCTTGGGTGCCGCTTTTCTTTTTGGGTATTTTCATCTTTCACCCGCTAATGGGCATTCTGGCCGTGTGCGGCGCCGTGATATTGCTGATCGTGGCCCTGCTGAACCAGTTCATGTCGCGCAAACCGCTTGAAGCCGCCAATGCGGCCAGTTTTGCATCCGAACAGCTTGGCGCGCATATCCGCAGCGAAAGCGAAATGGTCCATTCGCTAGGCATGCGGCAGGCGGCCTTTGATCGTTGGCAAGTTGCCCGCGGGCAGTCATTGGACACGACAATTGATGCCGCCGATACCGCAGGGACATTTACCGCAATAACCAAATCCTTCCGTCTGTTCTTGCAGTCGGCGATGCTGGGTTTGGGCGCATATCTTGTGTTGATGAACCAACTTACGCCGGGTGCGATGATTGCAGGGTCGATCCTGTTGGGACGTGCGCTGGCGCCCATCGAAATGCTGGTTGGCCAATGGGCGGTCTTTCAGCGCGGGCGCGAAGGCTGGCGCAATCTGTCGGTTCTATTGGGCCATATTCCCGCAGAGCAGCCACGCACGAAGCTGCCGCAACCCAAGGCGCGGCTTGTGGCCGATCAGGTTACCGTGGTCCCGCCGGGGGGAAGCCAGGCAGCCCTGCGCATGGTCAGCTTTGACATTCAACCGGGCCAAGCCGTGGGGGTCATCGGCACATCCGGCGCAGGGAAATCGACACTCGCGCGTGTGATAACCGGTGTATGGCAACCGGCGGGCGGGAAAGTCAGGCTCGATGGGGCGGCCCTTGACCAGTATGACGCGGACGTTCTTGGCCAGCATGTTGGCTATCTGCCGCAACGCGTTCAGTTGTTTGACGGAACGATCAAAGAAAACATTGCGCGGATGTCGATGACGCCCGACGATGCCAAAGTCGTTGCCGCAGCCCAAGCGGCAGCGGCACATGACATGATCCTGAAATTGCCTGACGGCTATGATACCCGTGTCTCGGCAGTCAACGGGCGGCTGTCCGGCGGACAAATCGCGTGTGAACCGGAGCGGTTGCTTGAGACACCGGTTCGAGATCTCGTGATGCTCGATATC
>CBDTYC010000214.1:0-5045 GCA_965364495.1 uncultured Yoonia sp.
CGGGTTGTTTGAACCATGTGGCGACAGTGGCCTCTGTCACGGATTCGCCAAGGGTAGGGACGCGGACTTCGGTGCTCATTACTTTGTTCCTTCGACTGTCAGCGCTTCATTCACGAGTGCTGCTTGTTCTGCTTTGTGTTTGCTGGCCAGACCTGTCGCAGGCGAGGCGGCGGCGGCGCGGCCGGCATAGACGGGACGCGTGTGTTTGGCTTTGATGCGGGTCAGCACCCATTCGATGTTGGGTTCCATGAACGACCACGCGCCTTGGTTGCGGGGTTCTTCCTGGCACCAGACCATTTCGGCATTCTTAAAGCGTTCAAGTTCTTTGACGGCTGACTGGGCCGGGAATGGATAGAACTGTTCGTAGCGCATGATGTAGACATCTTTGATCCCGCGCGCGTCACGTTCTTCAAGCAGGTCAAAGTAGACCTTGCCGGAACACATTACGACCCGCTTGATCTTGTTATCGGCAACCAGCTGGGTGTCTGAATTTCCGTGTTGCGCATCGTCCCAGAGGACACGGTGGAAGGACGAGCCAACGGTGAACTCTTCACGCTTTGACACCGCCAGTTTGTGTCGCAGCAGCGATTTCGGCGTCATCAGGATCAGCGGCTTGCGGAAGGTGCGGTGCAACTGACGGCGCAGAAGGTGAAAATAGTTCGCAGGCGTTGTGCAATTGGCCACGATCCAGTTGTCACCACCGCACATGGTCAGGAAGCGCTCTAGCCGTGCAGAAGAATGCTCCGGCCCTTGCCCTTCGTAGCCATGCGGCAGCAGACAGACGAGGCCTGACATGCGCAGCCATTTGCTTTCGCCTGAACTGATGAACTGATCGAACATGATCTGTGCGCCATTGGCGAAGTCGCCGAATTGCGCTTCCCAAAGTGTCAGGGCGTTAGGTTCGGCCAGTGAATAACCATACTCGAAACCCAGAACAGCGTATTCCGACAGCATCGAATCGATGACTTCGTAGTGCGCTTGCCCGTCGCGGATGTTGTTCAACGGATAGTAGCGGTCTTCGTTGTCCTGATTGATCAAGCCAGAGTGCCGATGGCTGAACGTCCCGCGTGTACAGTCCTGACCGGACAGGCGAACCGGATAGCCTTCGGTCAACAGCGATCCGAATGCCAAAGCTTCGCCGGTGGCCCAGTCGATGCCTTCGCCGGTTTCGAACATCGTTGCCTTGCTTTCCAGCAGACGGTTCACTGTCTTGTGCAACGGAAAGTTTTCGGGGGCTTTGGACAGCGCTTCGCCGATCGCGTTGAAAGTCGCTTCTTCAATCGCGGTTACGCCACGCTGGTAGTCTGCGTCTTGACGGTCCAGATGCGACCACTTCCCGTCCAACCAGTCAGCCTTGTTGGGTTTGTAGTTTTTGCCCGCTTCGAATTCTTCGTTCAGGTAAGCCTGGAACGCGGCCTTCATGTCTTCGATTTCGCCTTCGGGGATCAACCCGTCGCGGACCAGACGATCAGTGTAAAGCGTCAGCGTGGTCTTTTGCTTTTTGATCTTTTTGTACATCACCGGATTGGTAAACATCGGCTCGTCGCCTTCGTTGTGACCAAAGCGACGGTAACAGATAATATCCAGCACCACGTCCTTGTGGAATTTCTGGCGGAATTCGGTGGCCACGCGGGCGGCATGGACCACGGCCTCTGGATCGTCACCGTTCACGTGGAAGATCGGGGCCTCGACCATCAGCGCAATATCCGTCGGATAGGGGCTGGAACGGCTAAAGTGGGGCGCCGTCGTAAAGCCGATCTGGTTGTTGACAACGATATGCATCGTGCCACCCGTTTTGTGCCCTTTCAGACCGGAAAGGCCAAAGCCTTCAGCCACGACGCCTTGGCCTGCGAAAGCCGCATCGCCGTGCAGTAGAACGGCCATGACGCGGGTACGATCACTGTCTTTTTTCTGATCTTGCTTGGCGCGAACCTTGCCGATGACCACAGGGTTCACGGCCTCCAGATGGCTGGGGTTCGCTGTCAGGGAAAGGTGTACGGTGTTGTCGTCAAAGCTACGATCAGAAGACGCGCCGAGGTGGTATTTCACATCGCCCGATCCATCCACATCCTCAGGCTTGAACGATCCACCTTGGAATTCGTTAAAGATCGCACGGTAGGGTTTTTCCATCACATTCGCCAACACCGACAAACGGCCACGGTGGGGCATGCCGATGATGATCTCGTCGATACCCAACTGGCCACCGCGCTTGATGATCTGTTCCATTGCGGGGATCAGGCTTTCGCCGCCATCAAGGCCGAAACGCTTGGTACCCATGTATTTGACGTGCAAGAATTTCTCGAAACCTTCGGCTTGCACCAAAGAATTCAGGATCGCTTTGCGCCCTTCCTTGGTAAAAGCGATTTCCTTGCCGTAGCCTTCGATCCGCTCTTTCAGCCAGCCCGCTTCTTCCGGGTCCGAGATGTGCATGTATTGCAGGGCAAACGTGCCGCAATAGGTGCGCTGCACGATCGCTATGATTTCGTTCATGGTGGCCACTTCGAGGCCAAGAACCTTGTCGATAAAGATCGGGCGGTCCATGTCTGCGGCTGTGAAGCCGTAGGATTTCGGGTCCAGCTCCGGGTGCGGTGTATTTTCACGCATGCCCAGCGGGTCAAGGTCCGCAATCAGGTGGCCGCGGATGCGGTAGGCGCGGATAATCATCAAGGCACGGATCGAATCCAGAACAGCCATGCGCACTTGGCTTTCATCAAGGCTCACGCCTTTTTCTGCGGCCTTTTCTTTGATCTTCTTGCCAGCGGCCTCTGGTTCTGTCGGCCATTGCCCATCTAGGGCGGCGGTCAGATCATCGTTCGGCGTTGGCGGCCAGTCGCGGCGCGCCCAACTGGGGCCAGCGGCTTCTGCCTTGGCATCGGCGGGCGTATCACCCAGCGCGCGAAAGAATGCTTGCCAGCTTTCATCGACCGCACCGGGGTTATCGGCGTAGCGCGCATAAAGCTGTTCTACGTATTCCGCGTTATGCCCCTGCAAGAACGAGGAAGCATGGAGTGCGTCGTTAGGGGAGTGATCGTTCATGAGGGGACCTCAATGCATTGCCGATGTGAATGTCCCGGATCATGTCCGAGACGCTTGTTCGAATGGCGGGGGGTGCCCCCCGCCGTCGTTGTCTTCGCCAGGGTGGACCCCGACCTAACCAATTGCTTTCAGCACAGCTTCGCCCAGTGTCGCGGGGCTATCTGCCACGATGATCCCTGCGGATTTCATCGCTTCGATCTTGCTTTCTGCGTCGCCTTTGCCGCCAGCCACAATTGCACCGGCGTGACCCATGCGGCGACCCGGAGGTGCCGTGCGGCCTGCGATGAAACCTGCAGTTGGTTTCCAACGGCCCTTTTTCTTTTGGGCGGTCAGGAATTCGGCGGCTTCTTCTTCGGCGGAGCCGCCGATCTCACCGATCATGATGATCGAGTGTGTTTCGTCATCGTCCAGAAACATGTCGAGCACGTCGATATGTTCGGTCCCTTTGATCGGATCGCCACCGATGCCGACCGCTGTGGATTGGCCAAGGCCGCTGTCGGAGGTTTGCTTGACCGCTTCATAGGTCAGCGTGCCGGAACGGGACACAACACCGACAGAACCGCGTTTGTGGATATGGCCCGGCATGATGCCGATTTTGCATGCGTCCGGCGTAATCACGCCGGGGCAGTTTGGCCCGATCAGGCGCGACTTTGACCCTTGCAGCGCGCGTTTGACGCGCATCATGTCAAGCACGGGGATACCTTCGGTGATGCAGATGATCAGTTCCATCTCGGCGTCGATCGCCTCGAGGATCGAATCTGCTGCGAACGGTGGCGGCACATAAATCACCGATGCATTCGCTTCGGTCACGTGCTTTGCTTCATGCACAGAATTGAAAATCGGCAGGTCCAGATGGGTCTGACCACCTTTGCCGGGGGTGACGCCGCCGACCATTTTGGTGCCGTAAGCTATGGCCTGTTCAGAGTGGAACGTGCCTTGGCTGCCGGTAAGTCCCTGGCAGATGACTTTGGTGTTTTCGTTTACGAGAATGGCCATTTGGGCCTCCTTGACAGTCTTAATGTAGGGCGGGGTTTTCCCCGCCGATGGGGTGCACGGCGGGGTAAGCCCCGCCCTACGATTATCCTTTGACCGCTTTCACGATCTTTTCTGCGCCATCTTTCAGATCATCTGCTGCAATCACATCAAGGCCGGAGCTGCGAATGATCTCTTTGCCCTTTTCAACGTTTGTCCCTTCAAGACGGACAACCAGTGGAACCTGTAGCCCGACTTCTTTCACCGCAGCGATCACGCCCTCTGCGATTACGTCGCAGCGCATGATACCGCCGAAGATGTTGACCAGAATACCTTTGACCTGAGGGTCAGAGGTGATGATTTTGAAGGCCTCGGTGACTTTTTCTTTGGTCGCGCCGCCGCCGACATCGAGGAAGTTGGCAGGCTCCGAGCCATAGAGCTTGATAATGTCCATCGTCGCCATCGCAAGACCAGCGCCGTTAACCATGCAGCCAATTTCGCCATCAAGAGCGATATAGTTCAGGTCGAATTTTGAAGCGGCGAGTTCTTTGGGGTCTTCTTCGGTCTCATCGCGCAAGGCGGCGATATCGGCGTGACGATAGATTGCGTTGCCGTCAAATGCGACTTTGGCGTCAAGCACCTTGAGGTCGCCGCCGTCGGTGACGATCAGCGGGTTGATCTCGAGCATCTCCATGTCTTTTTCGACGAATGCTTTGTAGAGGTTGCCCATCAACGCCACGCACTGCTTGATCTGCTGGCCCTTCAGGCCCAGCGCAAATGCGACGCGACGTCCGTGGAAAGGCTGGTAGCCAGTGGCGGGATCAACAGTGAAATTCAGGATTTTCTCTGGTGTTTTCGCGGCCACTTCTTCGATGTCCATGCCACCTTCGGTCGAGCAAACGAAACCGATGCTGCTGGTCGCGCGATCAACGAGAAGGGCAAGGTACATCTCTGTTTCAATGCCAGAGCCGGCTTCGATATAGATTCGGTTAACTTGCTTGCCCGCC
This sequence comes from uncultured Yoonia sp., assembly GCA_965364495.1. Classification (GTDB taxonomy): domain Bacteria; phylum Pseudomonadota; class Alphaproteobacteria; order Rhodobacterales; family Rhodobacteraceae; genus Yoonia. The sequence goes on from CBDTYC010000214.1 coordinate 5,016, forward strand.
GGACCAGTCTGGTGTGTGACCAAAGTGCGG
>CBDTYC010000215.1:0-5026 GCA_965364495.1 uncultured Yoonia sp.
GCATGTGGCGCGCGATAAGCAGGGAAATCCACCCCCCCATGCTGGAACCAACCAAAACGACTTTGCCTGCCAGCAGCCCTATCGCGGCACAAGCGTCTTCAAACCAATCACCGATCGTGCCGTCAGTGAACGCCTCGCTGCTTTCACCGTGGCCGGAATAATCAAATCGCAGGAATGCACGGCCCGAATCACGCGCCCAGCTTTCAAGATGAATGGCCTTCGTGCCCCCCATATCGGATTTGAAACCACCCAGAAATACGACCGCAGGGCCACGACCATCGGTCAGATGATAAGCAATCCGGCGGCCTTGCGGCGTGACAAAAGACGGTGTTTCAGACATATTTTCCATAGCCTTACAGCATCACAACCACAGAACCGCCGCAAGTATTTTAAAGTGACCCTATTGTCACGTGACTAAAAAGTAACGTATAAGATATCCCATGGATGCAATTTTCAAAGCCTTGGGCGACCCTGCCCGTCGTGATCTTCTGGACAGTTTGCGCAAACGCGACGGGCAATCGCTGAGCGATCTTGAGCAAGTTCTGGCGATGTCGCGCTTTGGGGTGATGAAACATCTTAAGGTCTTGGAAGAGGCCAATTTGATCGTCACGCGCAAAGTTGGTCGGTTCAAGTACCACTATCTGAATGTTTTGCCCTTGCAGGACATGATGGACAGATGGGCTGCCCCTTACCTGCAACGCCAAGCCCGTGCGGTGACGGAACTCAAAGCCAAACTAGAAAGAGAGACCGCAATGGGAAAACCTGATTTCATGATGCAAACATTCATCCGCTGCAGCCAAGACGCGCTTTGGTCAGCCCTGACCGAAGCTAACCAAATGGCGGCGTACCACTTTGCCTGCGACGTCGTCGAAGGCAACGCGGCAGTTGACCAAACCACCGCGTTTATCCGGCCGGATGGCAGCGCTATGTTGCGCCAAACGACCACATCAATGGACCCCAAAAGCAGGATTGCCATGACATTCGAACCGCTTTTCATGGGCCCCGACGCCCCCGCCAGCCACATGGTTTACCTGCTCGAGGAACAGGGCCCGCAGTGCAAGTTGACGATTGAACATTATGACATGGCCCCTGGCCAAGAAAGCTTTGCCGAAGGTTGGGCGCGTCTTGCATCATCGCTGAAAAGCTATCTTGAGACCGGAACCGCCCTAAAAGCGGCAATGTGAAGTACAAAGGTGATTAAAATGACAAAACCCAACTACATCATGCAGACCTATATTCGCTGCACGCAAGACGCTCTTTGGGACGCACTGCGAGACGCCAATTCGGTCATCCATTATGATTTCATGTGCCAATCAGCGAAGCGCGAAGGCGACACGTTGATTTACCTCGCGCCTGACAACACAGTCACCCTGCACGCGCGCGAAGTTGTGGTCACTCCCAAGACCCGGTTGGTCACAACTTTCGAACCCAAATGGGCACCGGACATTCCGACGTCTCAGATCACTTATGATATCGAAGACTGCGGTGATTTCTGCAAGCTGACCGTCACCCATACAGGGATTGAACCCGACCAATTGGAAGAGGTCGCCGACGGCTGGCAACGGTCGATGGATGGCCTTAAGACATGGTTGGAAACTGGCACACCCGCCAACTTCGGTAACCCTGAAATGTGGGACGAGACATAGCCACTACCTGGCTGCAGTCGGTCTTTGTCACCGCAACCAGGATTTGCGTGGCAATCAAGGCTGATGCCCATGTTCGCCGCACTGTTCCAAACCAAAAGGCACACAGCGTCTGAAAGCTGTGTGCCTTTTGGTGAATTCAAATTGTTCGCGCGGCTTAGCCGCCGACGTAAACCGCAGCCTTCGGGCGGTAGAATATCTTTTGGTCGTGCAGACGCCCCAGCAGTTCTTCGTTTTGACGCTGGTCCAGTTCGATCACGCGGATCGATTCCAGATGGGCGGGGTTATCTTCCTTCAACGCAAGACGCATTCCGGAAAGTTCGCGACCGCGGGCGCGCAATGCCTCTTCGATCATGTCCACGTCACTAACGCTCAGATTGAACTTACGGTTGTAGCTTGGCATCGTGTCTTCCCCAACATCTAGGTTTCTCATCGGAAACTATGTCGTATTTAGCGGGACATGCGTCGTAGTCAACGTATATCTATGCATACCGACGCCAGAACTGTGCCTGACCCTCTTGACCATCGCGCCACGCGGCGTCATTTAGCGCAAATACATAACCCGCAACCGGGCGTTTCGTAGGCGCCAAACTGACGAGGAGCCGCAAAAATGGCCCAGATTTCCCTTACCTTTCCTGATGGCAACGTGCGTGCATATGATGCAGGCGTGACCGCCGCCGATGTTGCGAGCGACATCTCTTCTTCTTTGCGCAAGAAAGCGATCTCGGCCACGGTTGACGGCCAGCATTGGGACTTGCAGTGGCCAATCGACGCCGATGCAGCCATCGCCATAAACACAATGAAAGACGAAGAACCTGCGCTTGAGTTGGTGCGCCATGATCTTGCGCACATTATGGCCCGCGCAGTCCAAGAGATTTGGCCAGAGACCCAAGTCACAATCGGCCCCGTCATCAAAGACGGCTGGTATTATGACTTTGACCGTAAAGAAGCGTTCACGCCGGATGACCTTGAAATCATCGAAAAGAAGATGAAGGAGATCATCAACAAGCGCGACGATGTCCGCACCGAGATCTGGGACCGTGACGTGGCGATCCAATACTACAAGGATCGCGGCGAGCCCTACAAAGTCGAACTGATCGAAAGCATCCCCGGAAACGAGCCGCTGCGCATGTATTGGCACGGCGACTGGCAAGACCTGTGCCGTGGCCCGCATTTGCAGCACACCGGCCAAGTGCCCGCCGATGGATTCAAGTTGATGTCCATCGCTGGCGCCTACTGGCGCGGCGACAGCGACCGCGCGATGCTGCAACGGATTTACGGTGTGGCCTTTACGAACAAAGAAGGCCTGAAAGCCCACCTGCATATGCTGGAAGAGGCCGCCAAACGCGACCACCGTAAGCTGGGCCGCGAAATGGACCTGTTTCATATGCAAGAAGAAGCCCCCGGTCAGGTGTTCTGGCACCCGAACGGCTGGACCGTCTATACCGAACTGCAAGACTACATGCGCCGCCAGCAACGCAAGGGCGGCTACGTCGAGGTGAACACACCACAGGTTGTCGACCGCAAATTGTGGGAGGCATCGGGCCACTGGGAAAAATACCAGGAGAACATGTTCATCGTAGAAGTCGATGAGGAACATGCGCGCGAAAAGGCAGTCAATGCGCTGAAGCCGATGAACTGCCCGTGCCACGTCCAGATCTTCAACCAAGGCCTGAAATCCTACCGCGACTTGCCGTTGCGCATGGCAGAGTTCGGTTCATGCAACCGCTATGAACCGTCAGGTGCGCTGCACGGCATCATGCGCGTGCGCGGCTTTACCCAAGACGACGGGCATATTTTCTGCCGTGAAAACCAGATCGAATCCGAGACAGCAGCTTTCATCAGCTTTCTAAGCAATATCTACAAAGACCTTGGATTTGAAAACTTCAGCGTGAAATTCTCGGACCGCCCTGACACCCGCGCGGGAAGCGACGCAGTTTGGGACAAAGCCGAGGCCGCGTTGCTGTCGGCCACCCGTGCCGCCGGAATCGAGCCCGAGATGAACCCCGGCGAAGGTGCATTTTACGGTCCCAAGCTGGAATTCGTGCTAACCGACGCGATTGGCCGTGACTGGCAGTGCGGCACCCATCAGGTGGACTTTGTCCTGCCAGAGCGTCTGGATGCCAACTACATCGGCGAGGATGGTGCAAAGCATCGCCCAGTTATGTTGCACCGCGCGACGCTGGGATCATTCGAACGCTTTATCGGCATTCTGATCGAAGAACACGCAGGCAAACTGCCGTTCTGGCTGGCACCGCGTCAGGTGGTCGTTTCTACGATTGTGTCTGACGCAGATGAATACGCGCATGACGTCGTCGCCGCCCTGAAAGCCGCAGGCGTCCGGGCAGAGGCCGACGTGCGCAATGAAAAGATCAACTTCAAGGTCCGTGAACATTCACTTGGCAAGGTGCCTGTCATCCTCGCCCTTGGTGTTCGCGAAGTCGAAGAGAAAACAGTCACCGTGCGGCGCTTGGGCGAAAACAGAACGACTGTAACATCTCTGGATGAAATTGTTGCAATGTTACGCACCGAAGCGACGCCACCGGACCTTCTGTAACATTCCAGCACTGGAACCTGTAACAAATCCGTCGATGCAACCATCGGCGGATTTGTTGTTTTTCAAGGCAAAATGCGCCTGTGGCAGCTGGTCGCAGGCATTTCTGTCCTCGCTTAGCCTCACAGAGCCGCGATGCACGGGCCTGTGAGTGGCCCGACGCCTACCCGGGCAGTTAGGGTTTACACATCGCCGAAACACGGTGACGATCAAACCAGTCTAATTCTAAAGGAAATTCTCATGTCCAACACCACAAAAACTCTTGTCCTTGCCACTGCTGTTGCCTCTGCTGTTGCAGGCCTCGCCACGACCGCTGCCGCTGACGGCGACGTCAAGTGCTTCGGTGTTTCCCTCGCCGGCGCAAACGACTGTGCAGCTGGTCCGGGCACAACATGTGCAGGCACTTCAACCGTAGATTACCAAGGCAACGCATGGACGCTGGTTCCTGCCGGTTCTTGCGAAACAATGGAATTGCCAGCCGCTGCTGATGGCTCGGCACGCATGGGTTCATTGGAAGCACTCGAGCGCGACCTGCCAGCATAAACAAGAACGGCGTAAGGTGGGATTAAACCTACCTTACGCACCACTGACGTCCGGGGAACTTTGACATGCTCGATACAACTCATCATGCGGCCCTGCCCGCACGCCCCGGCGTTGGCTACAAGGCACAACACTACACCCAGATCATGGAAAGCACCGGCCCACTCGGATGGCTGGAAATCCATGCCGAAAACTACATGGGTGAAGGTGGCCGGCCCATTGCGCAACTGCGCCATCTGTCCCAGCGTTTCCCGATTTCGGTTCACGGTGTTGGCCTGTCCATTGGCGG
>CBDTYC010000216.1:0-5025 GCA_965364495.1 uncultured Yoonia sp.
TCTGCACAATCTTGGACGAAAAACGACCAAGTACCGCGCCCTATGCTGACCAGATCAGCTTTGTGACCGACCGCCCCGGCCATGATCAGCGCTATGCGATCGACCCTACCCGCATGCAGACCGAATTGAACTGGCGACCCTCGGTGACATTGCAGCAAGGCTTGGAAAAGACAGTCGCATGGTATCTGGCGAACGAACCCTGGTGGCAGGCCCTACAAGCCCGCGACGGCGTAGGCACGCGATTGGGCGTAAAGGCATGAAGGTTCTGGTGTTTGGCGCAACGGGACAGGTTGCGCGTGCGTTGCAGCAATATGTCGGCGTTCAGGCACTGAGTAGGGCAGACGCCGATTTGTCAGACCCCGCCGCTTGCGCGCGCTTGATTGCCACAACGGACGCAGATGCCGTCATAAATGCGGCCGCCTATACAGCTGTTGACGCCGCCGAAACCGATGAGGCTCTGGCGACAACCGTGAATGCAGATGCGCCAACACAGATGGCACAAGCTGCGGTCAAGCGCGGTATTCCGTTTCTGCATTTATAGACAGATTATGTTTTTGCCGGCGACGGGGCCATGGCGCGAAAGGCAAGCGCGCCTACAGCCCCGATCAACGCCTATGGGCGCAGCAAACTAGCCGGAGAGATTGGGGTCCGTTCAGCTGGCGGTAACTATGCAATCCTGCGCACTTCATGGGTATTCTCTGCCTACGGCGGCAATTTCGTGAAAACCATGCTGGAACTCGGCAGCACTCGAAAATCCTTGAACATCGTCAATGACCAGATCGGCGGTCCGACGGCGGCCAGTGACATCGCTGCTTGCCTAATGAAAATGGCGACAAAGATGGTCGCAGGGCAATCTGGCGGAACCTATCATTTTAGCGGCGCACCAGACGTTAGCTGGGCAGATTTCGGCAGCGAGATCTTTGCACAGGCCGGTCTTGCAGTACAGGTGACGGGGATACCGACGGCTGACTATCCCACGCCCGCAAGACGGCCTTTGAATTCGCGGCTTGATTGTGCGGCGCTAAAGGCCGACTTTGACATTGATCGCCCGAACTGGCCGGTCGGTTTGGCGCAAGTGTTGCGCGACTTGAAGTGGACTTAAGGTGACAGAACGCAAAGGCATCATTCTGGCAGGTGGATCAGGCACGCGGCTGTATCCGATCACAATGGGCTTATCCAAACAGCTTTTGCCAATATATGATAAACCGATGATCTATTATCCGCTCTCGGTGCTCATGCTCACCGGCATCCGCGAGATTGCGATCATCACAACGCCGGACGACCAAAGCCAGTTTCAGGCGCTGCTTGGCAATGGCAGTCAATGGGGGCTTTCACTCAGCTACATAGTGCAGGCCTCGCCTGACGGGCTGGCGCAAGCCTATCTCTTGGCCGAGGATTTCCTCGACGGCGCAGCAAGCGCAATGGTTCTGGGCGACAACATCTTTTTTGGCCACGGCCTGCCGGAGCAATTGGCCAAGGCGAACGCGCAAGCCTTGGGCGGCACTGTTTTTGGTTACCGCGTACGCGACCCAGAACGGTATGGCATCTTGGGATTTGACAAGGCGGGTCGTGTAAATTCGATCACCGAAAAACCGGCGAAACCTGAATCCAATTACGCTGTGACGGGGCTCTACTTTCTGGATGGATCAGCACCAGAGAGGGCGAAAGCGATCAAGCCGTCTGCGCGGAATGAACTTGAGATTACGAACCTGCTGGAAACCTATCTGACCGAGGGCGCCCTGAAGGTAGAGCAAATGGGGCGCGGTTTTGCGTGGCTGGACACCGGCACGCATGCAAGTTTACTGGATGCGGGAAACTTCGTGCGCACACTGACAGAGCGCCAAGGTCAGCAGGTAGGTAGCCCAGACGAGATCGCGTTTGCACAAGGATGGATCAGCCGCGACGCACTACGTGAACGGGCACGGCGTTTCGGGAAAAGTTCTTATGGGGAATATTTGCTAGGATTACTCTGAGACAAAGTGATCTTCGTCGATTTGTCTAGAAGTCGAGAGGCTTTATCGGCGTCCCCACGAATCGTCCCGACCAAATCTTGCGATGATGTTGCCCAATCTCATTGGCCTAGCTCGCTTCGCGGGCCGTACAGATGAAGCCGGAATTACGACTTGGTTGGCGCGGCCCGAAATGCCGGCGTCTATTTGTAAGAGAATCCGGTTTGACCGACCGGCAGAACGTCGCCTTCGATTGCTTACTGACATTCCCACTCAGAAGAAAGGAAGTGGGGCAGGCGTTAACCTGCCCCTAGTTCCTCGGTTTAACCGATCAATCCGTTCAATGTCGCCGACGGGCGCATTGCTGCCGCTGCCAGATCATCTGACGGGTTGTAATACCCTTGCAGATCAACGGCAGAGCCGCGTGCCGCAGAGAGTTCTGCCAAGATTGTAGCTTCGTTCGATGCAAGCGCTTTTGCCAGTGGCGCATAACGCGCCGCAACTGCGGCGTCGTTTGTTTGTGCGGCCAATGCTTCGGCCCAGAATCGTGCGAACCAATAGTGGCTGTCGCGATTGTCAGGCTGGTCGACTTTGCGCTGTGGCGAATGGCCTTCTGACAGCAGTTTTTCCGTTGCTGCATCAACAGCGTCACCCAAAATACCTGCGACAGATTTACCTTGCGATGTCGCAAGGAACCGCAGGCTTTCGGCCAATGCGCAGAACTCGCCCAGCGAATCCCAGCGCAGATGGTTTTCTTCGACCAGCTGCTCGACGTGTTTGGGTGCAGAGCCGCCAGCACCGGTTTCGAAAAGGCCGCCGCCTTCCATCAGTTTCACAACTGACAACATCTTGGCAGACGTACCAACTTCGAGGATCGGGAACAGGTCAGTCAGGTAGTCGCGCAGCACGTTGCCCGTGACGGCGATGGTGTTCTGGCCTGCATAGATCACTTCGAATGACCGTGTTGTCGCTTCGCGGGGGGCCATGATCTTGACCTTGTCGGTCAGACCCATGCTGGCCAATGCAGGCTCAACATAGGCTAGCAGTTGCGCGTCGTGGGCGCGGTTGCGATCAAGCCAGAAGATTGTTTCAAATCCCGTTGCGGTCATGCGGTCGACAGCCAGTTGAATCCAGTTTTCAATCGGGGCGCGGCGGGCCGAGGCCATGCGCCAGATATCACCTGTCTCGACCGTATGGCTGTGCAGGACGTCGCCATTGGCTGCGATCACACGCACCGTGCCATCCTGCGGAATTTCGAACGTAGTCGGGTGTGATCCGTACTCTTCGGCCTTTTGGGCCATCAGACCAACGTTCTGCACGGTCCCGGCGGTCACCGGATCAAGCGCGCCATTCGCTTTGCAGAATTCAACAGATGCAGCATAGACCGGCGCATAGGAACTATCCGGGATCACGCAGTTGGTGTCGTCTTCGTTGCCATCAGGGCCCCAGCCCTTGCCGCCCGCACGGATCACCGCAGGCATGGACGCGTCGATAATCACGTCGGAAGGCACATGCAGGTTCGTAATGCCGCGGTCGGAATTCACCATGTAAAGCGGTGGGCGTTCCGACAACAGTGCATCGATTTCGGCACGGATCGCAGCACCGTTTGGCAGCGCGTCAATAGCTGCGAAAAGCGAGCCAAAACCTGCGTTCGGGCTGATACCGGCTGCTGCAAAGTCATCAGCATATTTGTCAAAGACAGGCTGCAAATAAGCGACAACAGCGTGACCAAAGATGATCGGGTCAGAGACCTTCATCATTGTAGCCTTCATGTGCAGCGAAAACAGTGTGCCTTCGTCCTTGGTTGCAGCGATCTGTTCGTGGAAAAACGCCTTGAGCGCCTTGGCTGACAAGAACGTCGCATCGACGATCGTGCCCGCAGGCATCTTGATACCGTCCTTGAGGGTGGTCACAGAACCATCTGCGCCAACCAGTTCAATCCGCAATGAGCCGTCGGCTTGGGCGTCGGTCAACGTCACTGATGTCTCGTTCGAGAAGAAATCGTTGGCACCCATCGTCGACACACGGGTTTTGCTGTCGGATGACCATTTGCCCATGCGGTGCGGGTTGGCGCGAGCATACGCTTTGACCGAAGAAGGTGCGCGGCGGTCTGAATTGCCTTCGCGCAGAACAGGGTTCACGGCGGAACCTTTGATCGCGTCATAGCGCTTGCGCGCCTCGATCTCTGCCGCTGTTTCCGGTGCCTCGGGATAATCGGGAATGTCATAGCCTTGACCCTGCAATTCGCGAACGGCAGCGACCAATTGCGGCACAGAGGCGGACACGTTTGGCAGCTTGATCACATTGGCGCTGGCCTCTTTGACCACTCCACCAAGCAAAGCCAGATCATCTGGTACGCGCTGGGCGTCGGTCAGGTTTTCCGGGAAAACAGCCAAGATCCGGCCAGCAAGCGAGATATCCTTTGTGCCAATGCTGATATCTGCATCGGACAAGAACTTGCGCAGAATAGGCAGCAAGGACGCGGATGCCAACTGCGGGGCTTCGTCGGTTTTCGTGTAGATGATATCGGGCAAAGTCTGGTCTGACATTTTGGATGTCCTTGTGGCTAAATGGTCATTTCAACGCAAAGCAGCGCAAGTCAATTGGGCCGCAGTTTGGCTGTGGCATACAATGGCATACAATCTAGCGCAAGTGTTTCGCGCAGCTTTGCCTCAGGCCACATCCACAATCGACGGCGACGGTTCTGGTGTAACGCCGAACTTGATGTTCCAAACCAGCAAGGCGATGGTTGCAGCGACCCCCAGAATATTCAAGGGCAACATTGCTGGCCAGAGCGCGGCAAAACCTGCAACAAGCACGAGCCCGCGCATCGCGACCCCAAGCGGCTTTTCCATGCAACCCTGCAACGCTGCCGCAATCGCATAGACACCCACAACCGCAAAGCAAAAGACCTGGATCATCTCGGGCCAGTTACCTGACAAGAACGGCGTGTATGCAAACAAGATCGGCACAATGTAGAGACCCTTTGCCAGTTTCCAGCTTGCGACCCCTGTCGCCATGGCTGGCGCTTTGGCAATCGCCGCCGCCGTGAATGCGGCCAAGGCCACTGGCGGGG
>CBDTYC010000217.1:0-5001 GCA_965364495.1 uncultured Yoonia sp.
GCGGCCAGCACCACAACCGCCTCGCGTTCGGCAAAGCCGTCAAGTTCGGCAAGGATCTGGTTCAGCGTCTGTTCGCGTTCGTCATGCCCGCCGCCCAGACCGGTGCCGCGGGTGCGCCCGATGCTGTCCAGTTCGTCAATAAAGATGATCGCGGGGGCTTGCTTGCGGGCCTCTTCAAACATCTTGCGCACGCGGCCTGCGCCAACGCCGACAAAGACCTCGATGAATTCCGACCCCGAGGTTGAAAAGAACGGCACATCCGCCTCTCCGGCCAAGGCCCGCGCAAGCAGTGTTTTGCCGGTCCCCGGCGGACCCATCAGCAAAACACCATGCGGGACCGTGGCACCGACACGTTGAAATCGGTCGGGATCGCGCAGAAACTCGACCAGTTCGGACACTTCGCGCTTGGCCGAATCCTGACCGGCGACATCGGCAAATGTCACGATGCGCGACGGCTTTGTGGGTTTCGAGGACCGCGAACCCATAATATCACCAAGCCCGCCCGGCAGGCCGCCCCCGATGCCACCCGCCCGCATCCGGTACATGACCCAGACATAAAAACCAAAGATCACCAGCCACGGCACCAACCCGATCAGAACGGACGGGCTTGCAGGTTCCTCGGCGGTGATGATGACCCCGCGTTCTTCAAGCAGTGGCAACAGTTCCTGATCCGGTTGCTGCGGCGTGATCGCGCGCACGCGCTGCAGGTCGCTTTGGGCGGCGCTGTATAATTGCGCCGTGATTGCGTTGGTTTCCAGCGTGACCTCGGCCACCTCACCCTGCCGGATCAACTCTTTCATTTCGGTGTAGGTCACATAGCGGGGCGGCGGTGTGGTGGTTGAAAACTGCGATGACAGAAAGGCAAAGACCACAGCCCCGACAAGAAGCAGCAACAGCAACCGGCTCAGTAGCGGCGGCTCTTGCGGCTCTGGCGGTGCGCTGTGATTTCCCATGGATTTGTCCCGACCCCCTAAGAGGCTTTTGCCTGTCCGGCGATGAACGCGGCAGTTGCGGCCTCAAAGCCGCGCACAACGCGGTGTCCGGCAAGCGGGCCACGGTGTTCTGTGACGACAGTGCACTGGCCTTCCGGCATGCCATCTTGTTCGAAATAGATCACAACCCAGTCGCGAATGCGGCCAAAGCGGTGCGCGTTGGCGGTATTCGAGTACAAAGCCGTAAAGCGCCAAGGCCCCACTTCGGTATGCAAAATCGGGATGCGGTTCTGACCGGTCGGGTTGAACCGTTTCGGGGTGATCGTCGCCAGCGTGCCCTGTTCGGCGGCACTGCGATAGATCTTGTCAACTTGCAGTATCGCGGCAATCGGCGGGGGTTGGCCTTGCTCTGCCTGCGCTGGCCTGCGCCGCGCAAGGATGCTTTGCAAAGAATGCTGGATACTGCGCACACGTCGTGGGCCGATGCCTTTCAAACCGGCCAGCCGCCCGTCAACGGCAGCAGCCTCCAGCGCCTCAAGGCTATCAAGGTGCAGGTCTTCGTGCAGTTGATGCGCGATATGCGGCCCGATTGTCGGCACGCTCTGGAACAGTTTTTCGGGGTCCAGCGACCCGCGCAAACGCGCCAGCATCGCCAGCGACCCTGTGTCCAGAATTTCGGCCACCGCCTTGGCAATGGTGGTCCCGATCGTCGGCAGGTCTTCCAGACCGGACAGGCCGGACGTGTCATTGATCTGTCGCAGGTCGGGTGCTTGGGTCGCAATATAGTCGGCTGCCTTGCGATACGCACCGACCCGGAAACTGCTGGCGTTTTGCTGCTGCAAAAGCTCTGCCACCTCGGCAAGAACCTTGGCGATATAGCGGTTTTCGTCTTTCGGACCGGATGCTTTCATAACGGCTTGCCCCCATTTTGCTGCGCGCAACTGTGACCAACCTAGCCGGAACACCCCCGACCCCGCCTTGAGAAGTATCAATCACCCCCGACAAATCCTGATTACGGTGGTTTTCAACGCACCGACCGAAAGCCGAACAGATGCCGTCACACGCCCCCTTCGCCGACAGAGCCGATGCCGGCAATCAACTGGTTGCGGCCCTGCCTGACCTGCCCGCGCGCAGCACGGTTGTTGTGGCCCTGCCCCGTGGCGGCGTCCCCGTCGCCGAGGAAATCTGCAAGGCGTTCCATCTGCCGCTTGATCTGGTGTTTGTGCGCAAAATCGGTGTCCCCGGCCAACCCGAGGTCGCGATTGGCGCGATCGTCGATGGCTTGAACCCCAAGATTATCATCAACGAACGCGTGGCCCGCAGAAGCGGTATCCCAAAGGCCGAAATCGAGGAAATGGGCTACGCGCTTTTGCCGGAAATCGAACGGCGCAAGGCGCTTTATTTCAAGGGCAGACAGCGGCCTGTGCTGAAGGATAAAACGCTTGTCGTTGTCGATGACGGCATCGCGACAGGGACAACCCTCCGCGCGAGCCTTGATGCGCTGCGCCATAGCGCCGCCGCAGGGATCATCGTCGCCATTCCAACCGCGCCGCCCGATGTTTTGCGGTCCCTGCAAGACGTCGCAGACGAAATCATCTGCCTGCATCAGCAATCCCCGTTCTGGTCGGTCGGTTCAGCCTACAGGCATTTCCCGCAAACCTCGGACGCCGAAGTCATACAGACCCTGAAACGCTGCGCAGCCTTTGACGGGGACACCTGATGCAACTTTTCGCGCTGGACGAAAGCAAAGCCCACGGCGCGCGGATCGCATCCGCCTTTGGCCAGCCACTGTCAGAACTGGAACACCGCGATTTTCCGGACGGCGAATGCAAGATACGCCCGCTTGCGCCTGTGCGCGGTGACCATGTTTGCGTTATCCAAAGCCTTTATGACGATCCCGCCCATAGCGTGCATGACAAACTGTGCCGCTTGCTGTTTCTGATCGCCACGCTGCGCGACCATGGCGCGGTGCGCGTGACCGCCTTGGTGCCGTTCCTGTGCTACGGGCGCAAGGACCGCCGCACCAAACCCCAGGACCCTGTGACCACCCGATATATCGCCCAACTCCTCGAGGCCGTCGGTTGCGACGATCTTATTACGCTCGAGACGCATAATCTGGCAGCTTTCCAGAACGCGTTCCGGATCCGCACACACCACATCAATCTGGGCGATGTCTTTCCCGACGTCATCGCGTGGCGGACCGAGGCCGAACCGCTGGTTGTGATGTCACCCGATCCTGGCGGGGTAAAGCGGGCGCAGCTTTTCCAGAAGGCCCTGCAAGACCGCCTTGGGCGGCCCTTGGGTTTCGGTTTCATGGACAAGCAACGCAGCGCCGGCGTGATGACCAGCGGCGACATCATCGGCCACTATGACGGCATGTCGGTGATTATCGTGGACGATATGGTTGCGTCCGGCGGCACAATGATCGCGGCGGCCCAAGCCTGCAAAGCGCGGGGTGCCGCAAAGGTCTATGCACTGGCCGCACACGGTCTGTTTGCACAAGGCGCAGAAGCGCTGTTCTCCGGCGCGCACTTCGAACGGGTATTTGTCAGCGACAGCGTGCCACCCTTCCGCCTGCCGGACGGGGCCAAGACGCACCGGCTGGAAATTGTGGGCACCGAAGCAGAATGCGCCGACGCGCTGCGCAGCCTTGCGGGCTAATGCGCCAAACCATCGGGGCCGCAAAGGCGGGCCTCGGCCATTTCAAGATACCGCAGCCCCAACGGCAACCATTTTTCAGGCGTGCGGGGCTTGGGCACCAGCAAATGCGCAAGGCAGATACGGATCCTCAGAATAGCATGCATCGCCTCGTAAAGCGCCAGCAATCCGGGATCAGGCCGGTCCGAAAGTTGACGCGCCAGACCATCAACCAAAGCGGTCTTGATCCATCCAGCCCCCAGCATTTCGGCCTCGATCCCCAGAAAAACCGCCTCGCTGAACGGATCAACCAGTCGCAGGTTACGGTTGAATTCCAGACAGTCAAAAATGACAGGCGGGTCCGTCAGGCAAATATGCTCGGGGCGCAGATCGCCGTGGCATTCCCTGATCCAACCCGCGGCTGTGCGGTCCTCGAACAGGGCGAAATGCTTGAAAAATGCCGTCTGAAAGGCGCCATAAAGGGCTTCGAACCGCGGGTGATGCGGTGCAAACATCGGGTGCCGCAGGGTGGCATAATTCCGGTCCTGTTGATCCAGCATGATGATCGCCAGCTCTGCCGCGTCAAGGTTGGTCGCAGGGCAAGTCGCATAGAATGCCCCAAGGCGATCGGCGACATCCGCGATTGATGACCGCAGTTCGGCGTTGTCGCGGGAACGCTGGGTGGCAACAACATCAAGCATCAGGTCAGCAGGCAAGCGCCGCATCCTGATCAACCAGTCCACCGTTTCAGCAGTCCCGCCAAGCCCAAGCAGGCCGTCGGACTGGCGAACCACGCGCACAACACCCAGATAAGTATCCGGTGCCAAACGGCGGTTCAGGTCAATCTCGGTCATGCAATTGTCAAACCGCGCCCGCAGCGACGTCAGGTCCTGCAAATCATCGCGCACGGGTTTCTTGATTTTATAGACCTGCTTATCGCACAGGAATATCCATGATTTGCTGGTTTCATGCAGCTGCACCGCGCTGTCATCCGCGCGTTCAAGCAAGGTCCTGATCTGCAATATGCTGTCGGGATAGCGGGTCATGTGTATCGGACTCCGGCGTTGGTCTGGTCTTGGCTCAAATGCGCAAGGTTGTGTCTGCATCGAAAAGTTTGGCTTTTTCCATGTCGGCCTCGAACCTGAAGGGCGCGCCTTCGGGCCGCGCGTCTTCGGGCCTGACGCGGGCCACGATATCGGTTCCGACATGGTGAAACAGGATCATCGTATCGGGGCCGGTGGGTTCCACCACGCTAACGGGGCGTTCGAATACGAACCGGTGCGCGCCGGGCAGTTCGGTTCCCGCAGCAAAGATCGCCTCGGGCCGCAGCCCCAGAATGACATCACGGCCTGCCATCGCGCCGACCCGCGCTGACAAGGTTGG
Organism: uncultured Yoonia sp.; assembly: GCA_965364495.1. Classification (GTDB taxonomy): domain Bacteria; phylum Pseudomonadota; class Alphaproteobacteria; order Rhodobacterales; family Rhodobacteraceae; genus Yoonia. Next base: position 4,953 of record CBDTYC010000217.1, read on the forward strand.
CGGCAGCGGAAAATCAAGCGGCGCGTCCTCCGCGCTGCCGGTTGTGACA
>CBDTYC010000218.1:0-4991 GCA_965364495.1 uncultured Yoonia sp.
GCGACTTGCACCTCGGGGGAACCAGTGTCGCCCTCTTTGGTTGCAAATTCCTTCATGACGCGTGCTTTTTCTTCAGCAGTAATCGACATCGGGGTCTCCTTATATCTAAGGGTGAATGGCGCGATCCGGGATGTCGTCCAGAAAGGCCCGTGGAGGGTCTTTGCAAGGCAATACCTTGCGCAGATGGGTGCGTTTAGGGGGATTCCCCATAAAAGAAAAGCTTTTTGTTAGGCCGCGACCAACAAGACTTCGGCCAGATCAAGAACCTCCAGGTTGCCAAAGATCGCCACGACCTTTCCATCAGCCAATAATCCGAGGCCTCCATCCATTCTTGCGGTGCTTAGCACTGGCGCATCGCCTGCGTAGGTCAGCTCGATTATGTCTTCGTTGGCGTTGAAGTCTTCGACGATGATGGCGTCGTTCATGCCCAGCACAAACGTATCGGCACCGGTGCCGCCGTTCATTACATCGCCGGCATCACCGGTCAGCCTGTCGTCGCCCTCCCCGCCGTTCAGGTAGTCTTGGTCATGATCACCGCGATCATAAATAATGTCATCGCCACTTCCGCCGTGCATCGTGTCTGCACCTTTCCCGCCGACCAGGACATCATTGCCCAGTGACCCCAACAGCGCATCGTCCCCGTCACCGCCCATCAGGACATCGTCGCCACCCCCGCCATTCAGCGCGTCATTTCCGGCACCACCGTCCAGAATGTCATTGCCGACATGGCCATTAAGAATATCGACGCCATTTCCACCCTCCAGAATGTCGTCGCCGCGCCCGCCTTCAAGCGTGTCCTTGCCATCGCCGCCAATCAGGCGGTCATTGCCGTCTTCGCCGTCGATATGGTCATTTCCGGCGCCTGTGCGGACGATGTCATCACCGTCGCCTGAAAAGATGACCGTATCAGCGTCGTCCGGATCAAGCAGATCGTCGAGCGGGATGATATCAACGCTTGGGTCATCGTCTTCGGGCGGCGTATCGGCCTGCAATGTTTCGTCGTCCTCTTCGGACGTGTCCACAAACAGGAATGCCGTCACCGCCATCCCCATCAATCCCAAGACTGCGAGCATCGTTCAATCCTACCGAATGCGAGTCGCCCCCGACCCAATTAGCAAAAAATACCACAAGAGGGGGGCTGCCGGTCCCAGAAACGGATTGAATGGTTAACGTGTGCGCTGTGTCAGGGGGCGGGCCAAAGGACCGGCTGCTGGCTGTAGCTGATATAAAGTGGATGCTTGGGGTGTCCGTGTTTGCTTAGACCCAGCGTGAAAAGAGGTTTGCCCGTCGCACGAAGCATCGCAGTCATTTGCGGGCCCCGATCCAGATGCGCACCATGTGTCCCCCATGCGGCGATGACCTGATCTGCCCAGCTGACACCCGCAAGGATCGCTGCATCATTCTCTGGCCCAATCGGGTCGCTTGCTTTGCGCATCTTGAATGGGTCGGTATCTCGCCACGCAAAGATATTCGTGACCTGAAATGACCCGAAACCCAAGGCGCGCGCGCGCCGTTCGCAGCGTTCGACTGTTGGGTCATTCTGGACTTCGGTGGCTTTGGACGGGTTTAGCATGATAAACAGAGCGCGCTTGCCTTCCACATCCCATGTCCGTGTCAACGCATATCGGTAGCGTTCACAATCCGAATAAACTGCCGTCGAAGGCGCGTCGTCCTTGATATGTGTACGGGTAATCACCTAATCCACAAAAACCCGGCTGGGCTGAAGTTCGCCCCCGCGATAGGTCCCCACGGCAATGGCTTTCCCGTCGTAAGAGGCCCAGACTTCTTCGCCATATTCAACGTCGCTGGCAATGACTGACGCCGGATTACCATTGCGCAGTCTGGCAACGCTTTCCGCAAGGCAGCGGACCTCTGGCAGGTCGGTCAGGCCCACTTCGAGCGGTTGAAGGTAGGCATCCAGCGCAGGTGTTTTTGCCATGGCGTCAACCTGATCGAGGGTCACGCCTTCACTGGCTTGAAATGGTCCCGACCAAACGCGGCGCAGCGATTTGACGTGAGCGTGGCAACCCAACGCTTCACCCAGATCACGTGCAATCGACCGGACATACCCACCTTTGCCACAGGTCATTTCCAGCACGATGTGATCTTCGTCAGGTCGGTCAATCAACAAGAGTTCCTCTACCCACAACGGACGTGCAGCAAGGGTCATTTCCTCGCCATCGCGGGCTTTTTTGTACGCGCGCTCGCCGTCGATCTTGACGGCGGAAAACTGCGGCGGGACCTGCATGATATCGCCGATAAACGCGCCAAGGGCTGCTTTGATCGCTGCATCATCCGGACGCAGATCAGACGTGGCGATAACCTCGCCTTCGGCGTCGTCGGTGTTCGTCGATTGGCCCAAGCGGACGGTAAAGGTGTACGCCTTAAGGGCGTCGGTGATGAATGGGACGGTTTTTGTGGCCTCACCCAAGGCGATCGCAAGAACACCTGTCGCCTCTGGATCAAGGGTGCCGGCATGGCCCGCCTTTTTGGCATCCATCGCCCATCGCACTTTGTTCACGACAGCGGTCGAGGTAATGCCAGCGGGTTTATCAACCACAAGCCAACCAGAGATATCACGGCCTTTACGTTTGCGTGCCATATGCATGCCCTTTGCAAGATTTGGGGCTAGCTAGTTGGAAGTCAGGAGAGGGTCAATGACCGGCAAGGTCTGGCACACCCCAAAGATGGTTTGCAAAGCGTGACCACTGCCTCACCACCACGGTTCAACGAGGTGAATAGCCGATGAATTCGAACAGCGAAAATTGACAGGTTCCCGTCAATACCGGGTACGTCATGCATTTGGCTAGGCGGGCGTTTCAAATACCCAAAAACGCAGGGCGACATAGGTCGCCACAGGAACCAGAAAACCGACGGAAATCATTGCGACAGTAAAGCTGAGCCCGAGCCGTATATCGAGCAGCCAAACGGTGCTGGTGCTGACTGCTAGGCCGAAAACGGCGACAAACACGAAGCGCAGGAATTGTGGTAATGGGGAGTTGGTCGTGCCAAACGTAAAGCGTGCATGGCCAACATAAGACACCAGAACCGCTACGCCAAAGCCAGCGAGATTTGACAGCAGGGGAGCAAAGCCAAAAAAGTTGCGTGCCGCCAATCCGACCGCGATGTGAACAACAGTCGCCAGCACGCCAACCCCGCCAAAGCGTGCAAGTTGACTGAAGACCAAAGGGTCAAACCATTTCAAATGTCCGGCCTCTAAATGTGCTTTGCTTCGTTTGGCGAACTAGGCAACAAAAGCGGCCAACCTGCATCTCTTCCAATGTATGACGTCCATTGCATTCCGAGGCATCCATGCGTTCGCAAGCACTACGCGCCATCGTCGTTCTCCGCTTGCGGACTGCGGTAATGTGAGCGGACGATATAGACTGGTCTCTGCTGGACCTCTGTGTAGATGCGCCCGACGTATTCGCCGATAATTCCCAAAGCGAACATATTCATTCCGCCAAAAACCAGAATCAGAATGACCGTGGAGGCATAACCCGGCACGTCAACACCGAAGAATAGCGTGCTAACGAAAACCGCAATCGAATAGATCAAAGATGCGAATGCGAGAAAAAAACCAATGTATGTCCAAATCCGCAGTGGGACGGTCGACGAAGCAAAGATCCCGTCCAAGGCAAGTTTCCAGAGCTTCCAATAAGACCAACTGGTTTCGCCCGCTGATCGCGCCGGGCGCTCGAAGGTTACCTCTTCGGCTTCGAACCCGACCCATGAAAACAGGGCCTTGTTAAAGCGTGTACGCTCGCCGAGTTGGCAAATCGCATCCACGACTTCGCGATCAAATAGCCTGAAGTCACCGACATCTTGTGGGATAGGCTGATCTGCGAGTGCGTTGAACACACGGTAAAATCCGCGGGCAGTCACGTTCTTGAGGCGACTGTCACCATCGCGGCAACTACGGCGCGCATTGACAACTTTTGCCCCTGCAATCCAGCGCAAGACCATCTCGACGATCACCTGGGGTGGATCTTGTAGGTCCACATCAAGCGGGACAACTGCGTCGCCACCTGCGTGAGACATGCCGGCAAATAACGCCGCTTCTTTGCCAAAATTGCGGGACAGGTTCAGCAAGGCAACATCATTGCGTTCTCCCGCGGCGCGCATGATGACCCGTTCTGTCCCGTCGTGACTGCCATCATTCACAAACAGGATTTCGAAACGCACTTGGGCCCTCATGTCGTCTATCACGGGTGAAAGTGTTTCCAGAAAACCCAAAATGCTGTCTTCTTCATTGTAGACAGGAACGATCAATGTGACCGTGCGTATTTCGGCATCGCCTGCGGCCACTTGGCTGTCTGACTGAAACGGAGTTGTGGCGCTAGAATTCATTGCTGACTTTCGTTCTTCGAGACAACTAGATACCTGCAGGCGTGGTCAGAATGTGACCATTCGTGGTCATTCACAGAAATATGGACCGATTTTATCAGTCTTAGGTCTGAATAGCACCCCTGGCGGCCTGTGATGATTTCAGCTTGGCCGAGCACTGCGCACCGCCCGGAATCGTCCTGCGTTGAATATCATCAAGACAAGCAGCAAAACAGAAATGCCTGATACAGCGAAACCAATGCGTTCGCTTGTTTGATAGGGCAGCGTCAATATGATCTTGCGCCCTTGAAAGCCGTCCTCCGGAGCCAGAACATCAATCGTACCGAAATCAGGGTTTGCCGACAGTTCCAAACGATCACCTCCTTCAAGCTCGGCGTGCCACAAGGCCCAAAATTGCAGAGGAAGGGGCAAGCGTTGAACATCAGAGGCAGGAACGACTTCTACCCGCCTTGGCCCGCTTTCGAACGACAGAAATTGGGTGGACATATCGCCCGTGTCAGCTGCGATTTCAGCTATGGCCACAATCGTCTCGGAGCGCAAAATCGCATTGCTCAAATCAATGTTCGAGCGTGTTTTGACAGCGTCCAGCATTTCAGGGCTGAGGTATTCAAGGGCGCCGGCCCAATCGTTGTCTTTCTCAAAAC
>CBDTYC010000219.1:0-4961 GCA_965364495.1 uncultured Yoonia sp.
GGGACATTGTGCAAGGCCGCAGAGGTGTTGATGGAAAACGGCGCGAAAGAGGTACATTCCTACATTACACACGGTGTACTTTCCGGACCTGCTGTCGAACGGGTCTCGAAATCCGTGATGAAAAGCCTTGTGATTACTGACACAATCCAGCCGACTGAAGCTGTCAAAACCTGCCCTAATATCCGTATTGTTCCAACAGCCCCGATGTTTGCACAGGCAATATTGAACACTTGGAACGGTACATCGGTGTCATCGTTGTTTGATCACAAGACGCTTGGTCCGATTTACGAAGGGCTTTATGCAGCCGAATAGGCCCTAGTAAAGGTCCCAATCATCTTCATGTGGCAATTCGCCAAGTGCGGTCCAGGCGACCCGAATACGCGCTACTTGGGTGTCATTCCAGGTCCGGAAGACGATATTGAATCCCTCGGCGGTGATCTGCTCGGCCTGTACATCCGCGCGGTTATTCGTGTTATTCGAGATATCCCACATCGAGATCGACACTTGCACATGCGGTGGCGCAGTGTACTGCGCTCCGAATGTGACAGCGGCGATTGACTGACGCGGCCCGTTGCCGCGCCACATCTGTCCATCGTCCTCAAAATCCGAGAACATGATCACTTCGCCGTGGTCGATGCCGACAACACCGCTTTTTAACTTACGCATCGCAATAACTGGCTTTCTTTTGCCGTACTTGAACAATCAATTCATAAAACGCGCCGGACGTAAGAGGCATAGTCGCAGCCGACGCTAAGATTTGGTTAATAATTAACTGATAGCTAATCCTTAAGAATTTGGAAACGCTAGGGTCGGATTGTACATGGCACGGATTATTGTTCTTTTTTTGGCGGGATTTATTTTGATTTCGGGGCTTTCCGGTTGTGGAGGTGGCAGTGCGGCGACAGGGGGTGCTACAACTGGTGGTGGCGGAGGAAGCGGTGACGGCGGCGGCGATGGCGATGGTGACGGAGGTGATCCGCCATTTGTCACGGCATTCCGTCTTCTGGACGTCGAAGACCCGAACGGTGTTTACACGGCGCTCGAAGCTGACAGAAACAGCGTTTTCAGCAACCCCGTCTTCACCGATGCCGCCTTGGGCGGACTTTCGTCCTATGCAGATATCACAGCGGCGGCGAACCAACCGACGTCAGGTACGTTGGACTACGCGGGCTACCTGCTGATCTTTCTCGGTAACAACGATTTCTCAGTAGGTGCCAACGTGACCGGAGAGGCGACAATGAGCGTCCTTTTGTCAAATCAATCCATTTCAGGGCAGGCGATCAATTTTCTTGGTAAACCCAACGATGAGAATGGCACCCCGCAGGTCGTAAGTTACCTTGGGACGGTCGACATTGCGAATGGGTCAATGACCCAAGACGGAAATGGCAGAGCTGCAATAACGCTTGATATTGATGGCACGCTAGATGACGCGGTGAATACATTTGTCGTGAACAATACGCTGAGTGGCTGGCTATACGGTACGAATGGAGATGGCCTGAACGCACGGCAGACAGGTACAGCGATGGACAGCACCATCAACGGTGGGGCCGCGTCCTACGATCAGGCAACATTGCGCGGATTGCTCGTTCCACCAACACCCTAAACGAAAAAAGGCCCCGCAATGCGGGGCCTTTTTGCATTCTTCAGTTGGCCTAGTTCTTGGCGTTCAGGCCAATGGTCCCGCCAATTGCCACCATGTCAGACAACAGCTTTGCCGCATCATCTACAGGGCCCGGCTCGTTTTTGAAGGTCTCTTGCGCGCGGCCATAAGCGGCTTTTGCGTCTTCGACCATCTGCTCATAGATCTCTTGCGTGACCTCTGCCTGTGGCAGAGCCTGTTCGGCCAGAACCGAAACGCCTTTCGCAGTGATCTCGGCGAAACCGCCGGAAACCACATATGCGTCAGAACCGCCGCTATGAACCACGGTCAGGATGCCGGGGCGCAGTGTTGTAATGGTCGGTGCATGATCAGCCATCGCCGTCATGTCGCCATCTGCGCCCGGGATCTGAACCTCGGTCGCCTCGACCGACGCCAAACGGCGCTCGGGCGAGACCAGATCGAATTGTAGGTTTGCCATCATAGGCTCCTTACGGTTCTATTAAGCTGCGGCTGCAGCCATTTTCTCGGCTTTGGCTTTCACGTCGGCGATACCACCAACCATGTAGAAAGCACCTTCTGGCAGGTGATCATATTCACCCGCAACAACGGCCTTAAAGGAGGCAATTGTTTCTTCCAAAGGAACCTGCACACCGTCAGAGCCTGTAAAGACTTTGGCCACGTCAAACGGCTGGGACAAGAAACGCTCGAGCTTGCGTGCGCGGGTCACGGCCAGTTTGTCGTCTTCGGACAATTCGTCCATGCCCAAAATCGCGATGATATCCTGCAAGGACTTGTAACGCTGCAGAACCTGCTGAACGTCAGTCGCAACCTTGTAGTGCTCTTCACCGATGATCTGTGGATCAAGCAGACGGGATGTGGAACCAAGTGGGTCCACAGCCGGATAGATACCCTTTTCCGAAATCGCACGGTCCAGAACGGTTGTCGCGTCAAGGTGCGCAAACGATGTCGCTGGCGCAGGGTCGGTCAAGTCGTCGGCTGGCACGTAAACGGCCTGAACGGACGTGATCGAACCGGACTTTGTCGAAGCAATACGTTCCTGCATCGCACCCATGTCTGTGGCCAGTGTTGGCTGGTAGCCCACCGCAGAAGGAATACGACCCAAAAGCGCAGACACCTCGGAACCCGCTTGTGTAAAGCGGAAGATGTTGTCGACGAAGAACAGAACGTCGGAACCGGTATCGTCGCGGAACTGCTCTGCCAGGGAAAGACCCGTCAAAGCAATACGCATACGCGCACCTGGTGGCTCGTTCATCTGGCCGTAGACCAGTGCAATTTTGGACTCTTCAAGGTTATCAGGAACGATAACGCCGGATTCGATCATCTCGTGGTAAAGGTCATTACCTTCACGCGTACGCTCACCCACGCCCGCAAAGACGGACACACCGGAGTGTACTTTGGCGATGTTGTTGATCAATTCCATAATCAGAACTGTTTTACCAACACCGGCACCACCGAAGAGGCCAATCTTACCACCCTTTGTGTAAGGCGCGAGAAGGTCGATAACCTTAATGCCTGTCACAAGGATTTCGGTTTCAGTGGACTGGTCAGCGAAAGCTGGTGCTTCGCCGTGGATCGAACGACGTGCTGTCGCCTTTACCGGACCTTTTTCGTCAACCGGATCACCGGTGACGTTCATGATGCGGCCCAATGTGCCGGACCCGACAGGAACGGTGATCGGACCATCTGTGTTGACCACTTCCTGGCCACGGACCAGACCTTCGGTCGCGTCCATCGCAATCGCGCGCACTGTGTTTTCGCCAAGGTGCTGGGCCACTTCGAGCACCAACGTCTTGCCGTTGTTCGTTGTGGTCAGCGCGTTCAAGATCTCTGGAAGATCATCGCCAAACTGAACGTCTACAACGGCGCCAATCACCTGCGTGATTTTGCCTTTTGCATTAGCCATGTTTCGTCTCCGGTTCTGTCAGTCTTAGAGCGCTTCCGCGCCCGAAATAATTTCAATCAGCTCATTGGTAATAACGGCCTGCCGCGAGCGGTTGTATTCGATCGTCAACTTGTCGATCATTTCGCCAGCATTGCGGGTCGCGTTGTCCATTGCGGACATCCGCGCTCCTTGCTCTGACGCTGCGTTTTCAAGCAGGGCCGAAAAGATCGCAGTTGCTACGCCACGTGGAAGCAAATCAGCTAGGATTTCCTCTTCACTTGGCTCGTAATCGTACAAAGTGACGTCCGCATCTTCAGCAGCTTCGAACTTTGCAGGAATGATCTGCTGGGCGGTTGGATGCTGTGATACCACGTTTTCAAAGCGCGCAAAGAAGATCGTTGCAACGTCGAATTCCTCGGCGTCGAAACGGCCAAGAACGTCTTTTGCGATGCCTTGTGCGTCTGCATATCCCAGCCGCTTTACGCCCGACAGATCAACGTGACCGACAAAGTGCTTGCCAAAGTCGCGCTTGATCGCATCACGGCCTTTTTTGCCGACAGTCAGGATTTTGACTGTCTTGCCAGCCTTCGTCAGCTTTTGGGCATGACTTTTTGCAAGCTTGGCAATGTTGCCGTTGAAGCCACCGCAAAGGCCGCGTTCCGCTGTCATGACGACCAACAGGTGCACCTGATCGCTGCCCGTACCGGACAACAATTTAGGAGCAGCCGCTGATCCAGCAGAACCCGCGGCAAGCCCTGCCATCACAGCGTTAAAACGCTCTGTGTAGGGGCGTGACGCTTCGGCAGCATCTTGGGCGCGGCGCAATTTTGCTGCCGCGACCATTTGCATAGCCTTCGTGATCTTGCGGGTCGATTTGACCGACGCGATCCGATTTTTAAGGTCCTTCAGATTAGGCACGTGTTCGTCTCCTTATCTCAAGAATTAAGCGAAATCGGCTGCGAATGCGTCCAAAGCGGCTTTGATCTTTGCTTCAGCGTCGCCTTTGATCTTCGGGTCTTCTTTCGTGATCATGGCAAGCACATCAGACGCATTTGTACGCAGATGCTTCAACAAGCCAGCCTCGAAACGGCCCACATCAGACACCGCGATCTTATCAAGATAGCCTTTCGTACCTGCGTAGATCACACAAACGATTTCCGCTGTGGTCAGTGGCGAATACTGTGCCTGCTTCATCAGCTCTGTCAAACGCGCACCGCGGTTCAGCAACTGCTGTGTTGCGGCATCAAGGTCGGAACCAAACTGCGCAAAAGCGGCCATTTCGCGGTACTGGGCTAGCTCTAGCTTAACCGGACCGGCAACAGACTTCATCGCGTTTGTTTGTGCGGACGAACCAACACGCGAAACCGACAGACCAGTGTTCACCGCTGGGCGGATACCTTGGTAGAAAAGTTCGGTTTCAAGGAAGATCTGACCGTCGGTGATCGAAATCACGTTTGT
>CBDTYC010000220.1:0-4916 GCA_965364495.1 uncultured Yoonia sp.
AAAAGCCTGACCGCGCCTTACTCGATTGCTGAGTGTTGGCTCGATCGGGCGTTGAGAGGTCGCGCGCAAAACAATCAATGTTTCGGCAGAGTTGTCCAGTTTTTTGCACCCAAGGTCCGACGGTGCTGCAATTCTGCAAGTTAGCTGCTTTCCAGCACTTCCAAAAACGCATCACCGAACCGTTCGGCATATCTGTCACCGATCAACCGCGTGAGGTTATCCATATCGGCACTGCGTAGTTGTGCCACTTTGGCCAACATAGACGCGGAACAGCTCATCGGTTTGTCGACCCCATGGGGGCCACGATTAAGCGCCGCTTGCGCTTCCATAAGCCGGTCATAAATTGCGCCTTCATCGCGGCCTGCAAGTTTGCGCCGCATGGGGTGCACCTCTGCGACGGCCCCTGCTATGACCTCAAGAAATGCACGCCCGTAGTTTTCCAGCTTTTTTGCACCGACTCCACCGATATGCGCCATGTCGTCCAGCGTCATTGGCCGCTTTTCGGCCATTTCGATCAGGGTCCGGTCGTTGAAGATGATATAGGCGGGCGCATTGGCTTGTTCCGCCAGATACCGCCGCTTCGCCTTGAGAGCGGACAGCAGAGGTGCGTCTTCGTCGCTGACCTGCATCCGGACTTGCGGCGCAAATCCACGCGCGGCTTTGATCGTGTCACGCCGCAGTTCGATCGTCGCCTCGCCGCGCAAAATCGGGCGTGCCTGTTCGGTCATGCGCAACGCGCCATGCCGGTCACGATCTGGCCGCAGCAGATCATGGCCCATCATTTGCCGGAAAATCGCCTGCCACTGGCGTTTGTCATACTCTTTGCCGACACCGTAAGTGGGTAGACTGTCATGCCCGCGTTGTTGGATCTTGTCGGTTTGGTTGCCCAGCAGAATATCGATCAAATGGCCTGCGCCAAACCATTCCTCGGTGCGTAATGCCGCGGACAGCGCCATGCGGACAGCGGTGGTTCCGTCAAATACCTCTGCCGGTTTGTCGCACAAATCACAGTTGCCGCATGGTTGTGGGCTTTCCCCGAAATACTCCAACAGGTTCTGGCGGCGGCAGCGCAGCGCTTCTGCCAGTCCTAGCAGCGCGTTCAGGCGTCCGTGATCCGCTGCACGCCGTTCGGGTGGCGCAAGCCCTTCGTCAATTTGCTGACGCCGGTAACGGATGTCATCGGGGCCAAACAAGGTCAGCGTTTCGGCCGGTGCGCCGTCGCGGCCTGCACGCCCGATTTCCTGATAGTAGGATTCAATGGATTTGGGCAGATCGGCGTGGGCCACCCAGCGGATATCAGGCTTGTCGATCCCCATGCCAAAGGCGACGGTCGCGCAGACGATCAGTCCGTCCTCTTGTTGAAAACGGCGTTCGACGATGCGGCGATCCTCGGCCTCCATACCGCCATGGTAGTGGCACGCGCTGTGACCCGCGTCTGACAATGCCTTGGCCAGCGTTTCGGTCTTCGCGCGTGTGCCGCAGTAAACGATGCCGGATTGGCCCTTGCGTGCGGCGGCAAAGGTCAGGATCTGGCCGCGCGGTCCGTCTTTGACGGCAAAGGCAAGGTGGATGTTGGGCCGGTCAAATCCGCGCAGAAATGTGGACGGCTGAACACCCCCGAACAGTTTTTCGACGATCTCTTGGCGGGTTTCGGCATCGGCTGTCGCGGTAAACGCCGCCAAAGGCACATCCAGAGTGCGCTTGAGTTCGCCGATCCGCAGATAGTCCGGCCGGAAATCATGACCCCACTGGCTGACGCAATGCGCTTCGTCCACGGCGATCATGCTGACACCCACGCGGCGCAGCATGTTGATCGTTCCGCCAGAGGCCAGCCGCTCAGGGGCCATATAAAGCAGCTTCAGCGTTCCCGCCTCAAGTGCTTCCCAGACCGCGTCGGTTTCTTCCTGGGTATTGCCAGAGGTCAGCGCACCCGCGCTTACCCCCGCCTCGCGCAGGCCACGCACCTGATCGCGCATCAATGCGATCAACGGTGAAATGACAACGGTCACACCATTGCGCACAAGCGCAGGCAATTGAAAGCAAAGCGACTTGCCGCCGCCTGTCGGCATAATCGCGAGCGCGTTCTGCCCATCAACCACAGCTTCCACGATTTCCTGCTGGCCAGGTCGAAAGGCATCAAAGCCGAAAACGTCACGCATAAGGATTGCGGTGGACACGTAGATGACCCTGCTAATTTGTTTTTGCTGCTCTTTTCCCGAGACAATTTCATGCCACGTGCACCATAACAAGTGATGTGCGACCTATTGCGTCAAAAAACCCCCTTCACATAGCGTTGCCAAGGGCCGCTTGGCTGCGTACCTCTGTCACATAAGCGAGGGTTCCGATGGGCGAGATTATTCTAGTACGGCACGGGCAGGCCAATTCTGGGGCCACAGATGAAGAAAGCTATGACAAGCTGTCTGATCTTGGCCATCAACAGGCCCGCTGGCTGGGGGATTATCTGCGCGACCGCGAAGCCCCTTTTGACAAGGTGATATCCGGAAGCTTGCGCCGCCACCGTGAAACAGCGACAGGCATCGGCTATGATGCCCCTTTGATCGACCCGCGCCTAAACGAGATGGATTATTTCAATCTTGGTCAGGCTTTGCAGGATGTACACGGTGTGCCGTTTCCCGGCCCAGAGGACTTTGCCGCGCACGTTCCCCAAGTGATGGAGGCATGGCACCGCGCCGAAATCAAAGGGGTCGAAACCTTCGCGTCATTCGAAGACCGCGTAACATCTGTGTTGCAAGAGGCAGCCCAACCGGGTGTGCGTGTGCTTTGTGTGACCTCTGGCGGGGTGATCGGGATGATCATCCGCCATCTGTTGGACCTTGATCCGACCCGCATGGCGCATGTGCTTTTGCCGATTATGAACAGTTCTGTCCACCGTGTGCATGTGATCCCGCAAGGGCCGATCCTTGCCAGTTTCAACGCGATCCCGCATCTTGATCAGGCTGATCGTGCGCACGCCAAGACCCATTATTGAAGGACCAATCATGCTGAAACTGCACTACGCACCGCGCACGGTTTCCATCGTTGTTGCAATCATTCTTGAACATACCGCCACCCCCTACGAGGCAATCCGCATTGATTTCTCCAGCTCCGAGCAGACCAAGGATGCCTATCGCCGCGTGAACCCCAAAGGGCGTGTGCCAGCGTTGGAAACCGAATACGGTATCCTGACCGAGACACCTGCGATCATCGAATTTGTTGCCCCGCAACTGGTGCCGGATGATGCGTTTGCCGCGGCAAAAATGCGCGAACTGATCTCTTATCTGAACGCTACAATGCACCCGCATCACGCCCATGGCGCGCGGGGCTCGCGCTGGGCCGATCAGCAAAGCTCGCTTGATGATATGAAGCGGAAAATGCCGCAGCGCATGGCTGAATGCGCAGCTTATCTGGAAGAATACTTGCCGGGCCTGCCATTTGCAGTCGGGCAGTTCGAGGTCTTGTCAGATGCTTATCTCTATGTGGTCCTCACTTGGCTGAAAGGCGATGGTGTCGATATAGAGAATTATCCACGACTGGCAGCGTTCCAGCACCATATGAACACGCACGCGTCAGTGCAGGCAGTTTATGAAAAAGGCATGTTATAATGACACATATCTGGGTCCGTTCCGAAAGCCGCGCACATGAAGAACGTGTCGGGCTTACGCCGCAGGGGGCGGCAAAGCTGCTTGCGGCGGGGTATCAAGTTACGGTCGAGGAAAGCCGCCAACGTGTCTTGCCAATCGCCGATTACGCTGCAGCGGGTTGCGCGATTGCGCCGGAATTTTCGTGGGTGGATGCCCCCGATGATGCAATCATCTTTGGATTGAAAGAGCTGCCCGACGACGGCACGCCACTGCGGCATCGCCACATCATGTTTGGCCATGCCTACAAGGGGCAACCTTCCGGGCAAGTCCTGCTTGAACGGTTCAAAGCTGGTGGCGGGACGTTGCTTGACCTCGAATACCTGACCGATGCGGAAGGCCGCCGAGTTGCGGCATTTGGATATTGGGCGGGATATGCCGGGGCCGCCGTCGCATTGATGTGCTGGCTGGCGCAGCAGAACGGCCGTATGGCCGGAGCGGTCAAAGCCTACCCAAGCGCCAATCATATGCTGCTGGAGTTGCAGCAAGAGCTAGTGGCGCTGGGTGCGGCACGGCCAACAGCCCTGATTATCGGGGCCTTGGGGCGTGTTGGCGCGGGCGCTGCTGATTTATGTCAGGCGATGGGGGTTGCTGTGACAAAGTGGGATATGGCTGAAACGGCGTCAGGCGGACCGTTTCCCGAAGTCCTGCAGCATGATATCTTTCTGAACTGTATCTTGGCACGACCTGGCACCCCCGTGTTTGTTCCGGCAAGCGCAAAAGTGTCGCCGCGCAGCCTGTCTGTGATCGGGGACATTGCCTGCGACCCGGATAGCGATTTTTCACCGATCAAGGTTTATGACCGGACAACCACATGGGACGCACCAGCATTGCGTGTTCATGACCAGCCGATTCTGGATGTGACAGCGATTGACAACCTGCCGTCGATGCTGCCGGCTGAAAGCAGCGAAGATTTTGCAGGGCAACTACTGCCGTACCTGATGAAACTGGACGCGATTGACGCGGGCGTCTGGGGGCGGGCGCAAGAATGGTTTGATCGGTCAACCAAGTAAGTCGGATCTTAATCCACGTCTATGCGGGCCGATAAAGATCATCCTCTGCGTCAGATGCATCAATGCCAAGTGCTTCCATTCCGGCCTCTAGATGGTCGGCCAGATGCGGTGATCCCTTTAGATAGTCTGCTGTAGGCGTCGTGGCCTCATGCGTGGCGGTTTCAATCGCCTCTGCAAGGTCTTCGGGCTCGAAACTGCCTCGGCCGATCCAGAAGATTGCGACAAACCCCGCCTTTTCGTAGTCGTTCAGTTGATTAACAAAACC
>CBDTYC010000221.1:0-4915 GCA_965364495.1 uncultured Yoonia sp.
CACAACGGCGGTTTTCAGAGAGCCCCATTTTGTCAGTTTGAGAATGACCGGCGCCGCAAGCACTCTGAACAGGCCGACGACTTTCCAGATTAGATTCCGCTAACGTTAAATACGCAAGCGTCGGTGATCAGCTCTGGCGGCGTGCGGCAGAGACCTTTGGCCACTTGCCAAGCGGCAAGGACTTTCGGGACATAGGCCCGCGTTTCGGCAAATGGCGGCACACCATTATGACGTGCCACGTTGCCCTCGCCTGCATTATATCCCGCCAAGGCAAGAACTGCATCGTTGTCGTAGCGGTCCATCAACCATGCAAGATACGCCACACCACCTTTGATGTTTTGGCTGGGATCAAAGCTATTGTTAACCGCAAAACGGCTTGCCGTATCCGGCATCAGTTGCATTAGTCCCTCGGCCCCGGCCGAACTAACCGCTTGCGACCGGCCCGCGCTTTCAACCGAAATGACTGCCAACACCAATGCAGGCGAAACCCGGGTTCCGACAGTTTGTCGGAGAATTTGAAGGCCGTGCTCGCTTGCGATGTTCTGTAGTGCCTGCAAACGCGGTGTTGGAACACCTTCGCCATAGGGTGGGTTGTTGAGTTGCCGCATCGCGAGCGCCATGCGCGCCGACCCGCTTTCGGTGACGGCCGCAGGCACAGTCGCCCAGAACCATTCAAGACCGGATGAGGGTATAGCCGTGGCCGCATCGTCAGTGTCGACAATAACGGCTGTCAAATCCGGTTCGGAATACACCGGGTCAAGCGGTGGTGCCAGTGGGTCAATCTGAACTGTGATGCGTTTGGTCGCTGTCGGCGGCGGAACCGTGATTCGCTTGAAGGTAAAGTCTGGCTGAAGCCGCTCCATTTCCGCCATCAACGCTGTTGAGGTCAGGATTCCCGCCAAGACGATCACGCAAAAGCGAAGGTGATTCATTTTTTCTAGCCCTGTCCACTACATTTGCTTGGTGAAACATGGCGAAAAACTGTCAAATTGCCAAATATTAATGAACAATGGCGCATTTTTTGCACGGATTACGTGCAAGTGAGCAACCCTTCAAGCAAAGATTCGGACAAAAAGTTAAGATATTCTTATTTCTTTACAAAACTTTAGCACCGTAGACTTGGAACCCTCTTCAAAAACCCAGAAAAAATGGGGGCTGACAAACTGCTGCCGCAATCATTAGTATATAATGAGTTATCTTAGGCGGAAATGCGCTGATCCATTCAGTCCATGAAGTCTGCGAGGAACGAATGAACTTGTTAAAACCCTGAGGAGGGACACCAATGCTTAATTTTATTAAAAACTTCCGCAACGATGAAGACGGCGCTGTAACTGTTGACTTCGTTGTTCTGACTGCTGCAATCGTTGTTCTGGGTCTTGCTGTCGGTACGGCCGTAAGCAACGGCGCAACCGGTCTTGCAAACAAGATCGAGAACTCATTGGATAACCAGTCTGCTGGTGGCTAATATCCTTAACTGGATTTAGTTTAATAAGATTAAGCCACGCCCGGTGTGGCGTGGCTTTTTCACAGAACACGGCGTTCAAATCGCTGCAGCTTAACCGGCTGGTAATCAATTTCGCTTACTATCAGAACGGCAAACCCGATCGCAGCTGACACCCGTTGGCTGTTTGCGGGACGTTGATCGAAAGGCCTACTCATGCGGACATTCATTTCGACATTCTTCCATGATGAAGATGGTGCCGTCACGGTCGATTTTGTGGTTTTGACCGGAGGTATCTGCATATTGGGTTTCGTCGTTGTTACAACATTCAGCGGCAGTGCAATTGCGCTGGGCAACGATATTGGAAACAGCGTGTTGAACATGGACGCAGGCGGTTGATAGCCTCCTGAGGTCTTCGGCGTTAACCAGCTGTGCCGCGCACCGCATTACACAGGCGCGTTGCAAAAATCTTGCAGCACACAATGTATTAGGCATCTAACCGCCATACTGCGCGGCAATTAACAACTTGTTGAAGGTGGGGTCCTTGTCCTTGGCTAGGGATGCACACTATGTTGAGTGACAATATTTAACGATGTCGCCTGTAATTTATGGCGAAATAGGTTCGAGGAATACAAATGCGCGCAGTTTTTGGCTTGGTACTTTTGGTTGGCATGGGGCTGGCCGGTTTCGCCGTGTACATGGTTAATCAATTCATGGACACGCAGGCTAGTGCGCTAGAACGTGAGAGAGAGCGTGCGAACGCGGTTATCCAGACCACTGAAATTTACGCACCGACCAGAGACCTGACGTACGGTGAACTGCTGCAACCTCAGGATCTGAAATTGATCCGTTATGCGACACAGGATTTGCCGTTGGACGTTTTCCGGACCGAGGAAGAGCTTTTTCCTGATGGTCTGGATGTTCCCCGCATCGTCAAGATTCCTATTCATATCAATGAACCCATCATGGCATACAAAGTCACCGCGCCCGGCGCACCGCGCGGCATTCCGGCGCTGCTGGATCCTGGTATGCGCGCGTTCCCGCTTCCAAACGCTTTGGTCACAGACTTCGCGGGAGAAATGCGAATCTCCGACAGGATCGATCTTTATTGGATCGGCCAGCTGAACGGAGCCAGCAGTTCGCGATTGGTAAAGAGCGGGCTTGAAATTATCTCGATGGAAGAACCGGATGTGAACGGCGATGGCGGAGGGCGAAATGTCTTCTTGCAGGTCAGCCAAAGCGACTTTGCCGACCTTCGTGTGCTTCAAGCGGCAGGAAATTTGTCTTTGACACCTGTTGCGCGCGCGGATTTGGAAGGTGGCGATACATCTATTGAATCAGACATTCGCAACGCACTGGGCCTCGAAGCGCTCGTCGTCGAAGAAGCCCCCGAAGTAGAGGCCGCCCCCGAGATATGTACACGCAGAGAGCGTAGGGGCATAAATATAGTAACCTTGCAGGTGCCTTGCACCGACTAGCCGTTCGGCAACATTCTTGGAAAAAGATTTGTTGGGCGCCTCCGAAGTGAGGCGCCTTTTGCATTGTAGGCCAATAGTGTTGCGCTTTACCCACATCTGCTTCATCTCCCAACACCTTGATTATTGCAATAAATGTCGATCTCACGCATGCTCAGTCGAGGTTGGGCATTTAAAGACCCATATAATGAAGCGTGATCGGAGAGGCAGGTCACTTATGAACTATAACAAATTTCTAAAGGCAGCAGTTGCAGGGCTAGCAATTTCGTTAAGTGCGGCGGCGCCGACTATGGCACCTGCCGAGACCCTGAGCATTGTCACCGGCGAGGCATCAAGCCCGCTAAGGCTAACGATGAACCGCGCTGCGGTTGTTGAAAGCGATGTACCCTTTACCGAATTGTCGATCGCCAACCCCGGCGTCGCAGACATTTCATCTTTGTCCGACCGGTCTATCTATATTCTTGCGAAAGAGCCCGGTCGCACGACACTAACACTTCTCGGCCTTAACGGTGAACTGATCACCAACGTCGAGATTCATGTGACACCTGACTTGGCTGAATTCAAAGAGCGTCTGACGCAGATTCTTCCAGGTGAGAATATTGAGGTTCGCACAGCTGCGAACGGTATCGTTTTGTCTGGAACGGTGAGTTCGATCGTCCGACTGGACCGTGCGCTTGAACTTGCGTCACGTTACGCAGGTGATCGCGTTTCCAATATGATGGTTGTTGGCGGCGTTCAGCAGGTCATGTTGAAAGTGCGCTTTGCAGAAATGCAGCGCTCGGTCAGCAAGGCACTGTCATCGTCGCTCTCTTTCGGTGGCAATGTGCTGGACGGTGAATTGGACTTGGCCGGCGGTGTAAACAGCGGCGTATCGGGCGGAGCACTTACTCCGAATTCAAGCAACAACGGCGCAATCCTGTTCGGGTTTGGTGCTGGCAGTCTTGATGTTGGCATCCTGATTGAAGCCCTCGAAGCACGCGGTGTTGCGCGGTCATTGGCAGAGCCCAACCTGACAGCGCTCAGTGGTCAATCGGCAAGGTTCCTTGCGGGTGGCGAATACCCCGTGCCTATCAGCGATGGCGGGACCGTCTCTGTTCAATTCAAGCCATTCGGCGTCGAGTTGAGCTTTGTTCCTACCGTCGTGGACGGTGATGTCATCAATCTGCAGCTTAATGCAGCGGTATCGTCCATCGACGCTTCCAACGGCATCCTGATTGACGGCTTTGCAATCGACGGTTTCCGTCGCCGCGAAACGTCAACAACAGTCGAGATGCGTGACGGCGAAAGCTTTGCGATTGCGGGTCTGTTGTCTGACGATTTCTCTGACATTAGCGGTCAGGTGCCATGGATTGGCGACGTGCCGATCTTGGGCGCGCTGTTCCGCAGTGCCGAATATGAGCGTCGTCAAACCGAGCTTGTTATCATTGTAACACCTCATCTTGTTTCACCAACACGCGGCGAAGCCTTGGCATTGCCGACTGACCGTGTACGTCCACCAACAGAGCAAGATTTGTTCCTGTTTGGTCGCGTTGCGCGGAGCGATGCACCCACACGGGGTGGCGCTGGTGAAGTGGCCCGTCAGGACTTTAGTGGGTCCTACGGCTACGTCTTGGATGAATGATAGGAGCATAAGTCGATGAAATATATTCTTACAACGGCGATTGCCGCCGCAACACTGGCAGCTTGTACGCAAGTTGACCCAACTGCTTCTTCGTTCTTCTCTGAAGCAGGTGCAGAACTTGATTCCGGTGACTTTGGCGAAGCTACAATGAACAACCGGTTGGTTCAGACGGGCCAGCAGGATTATACTGTGAACCTTGCGCGGCGTTTTGCTGCGGATGTGAAAGGTACGATCAACTTCGCGTTCAACTCGGCGGTGCTTGATGCCGAAGCGCGTTCTGTACTGACACAGCAAGCAAACTGGATCCGTCAGTTCCCAGAGGTTCGCTTTACGGTCTACGGTCACACTGACCTGGTCGGCAGCCAAAGCTACAACCGC
>CBDTYC010000222.1:0-4889 GCA_965364495.1 uncultured Yoonia sp.
CCTGACACAGACTGTTCCAATGCTGGATCAGGCCCTGCAAGTCATCCGTGACACAGTTGCAAAAGGCGGCCGTGTTCTGTTCGTCGGCACCAAGCGTCAGGCTGCAAAGCCGATCATGGAAGCCGCAGAGAAATCCGCGCAATTCTACATGAACCACCGCTGGTTGGGTGGCACACTGACAAACTGGCAGACCGTTTCGCAGTCCATCAACCGCCTCAAGGCGATCGACGAAGCATCCGCAAACGGTTTCGCTGGTCTGACCAAGAAAGAGCGTCTTGGCATGGAGCGCGAGCAGGGCAAACTGCAGGCATCCCTTGGCGGTATCCGCGAAATGGGCGGCGTGCCTGACCTGATCTTTGTTATCGACTGCAACAAAGAAGATCTGGCCATCGCAGAAGCAAACAAGCTGGGTATCCCGGTTGTTGCTATTGTTGATACCAACTGTTCGCCAGCTGGCGTTGACTATGTCATCCCCGGCAACGACGACGCGGCACGCGCAATCGCGCTTTACACTGATCTGGCCGCACGTGCAGCCCTTGACGGCATGACAGCTCAGCTGGGTGCTGCAGGCGTTGACATGGGCGCCATGGAAGATCTGGCCGAAGAAGTGATGGCTGAAGAAGCTGCTGCTGCAAAGTAAGCGTTAGAACCAATCAGGGCAGGGGCGATTACGCCCCGCCCGCATTCAATCTTACCTCCGAGGAGAAGTAACATGGCAATCACCGCTGCAATGGTGAAAGACCTGCGCGATAGCACAGGCGCAGGCATGATGGACGCCAAGAAGGCGCTGACAGAAAACGACGGCGACATGGAAGCTGCTGTTGATTGGCTACGGACCAAAGGTCTGGCCAAAGCTGCAAAGAAATCCGGTCGTACCGCAGCAGAAGGCCTTGTGGCTGTTGCTGTTTCCGGCGGCAAGGGTGTTGCTGTTGAAGTCAACTCCGAGACTGACTTTGTCGCAAAGAACGCCGACTTCCAGAAAATGGTTGCCGGCATTGCTGATGCGGCACTTGGCGTTTCCGACATCGACGGCCTGAAAACTGCCGATATGGGCGGCAAGAGCGTCGAGCAGACAGTGACAGACGCCGTCGCAGTGATTGGCGAGAACATGTCGGTGCGCCGCATGGTCGTCCTTGAAGGTGAGACAGTTGTGAACTACGTCCACAACGCTGCTGCACCCGGCATGGGCAATATTGGTGTTCTTGTTGCACTGACCGGCGACAACGAAGCATTCGGCCGTCAGGTTGCGATGCACATCGCCGCTGCAAACCCTGCATCCTTGTCCGAGGCTGATCTTGATCCGGCAATGGTCGAGAAGGAAAAGCAGGTCCAGATGGACATCGCCCGTGAAAGCGGCAAGCCGGAAGCTGTGATCGAAAAGATGATCGTTGGTCGTATGAAGAAATACATGGCCGAAATCACATTGTTGAACCAGCAGTTCGTCGTGAACCCTGATCTGACAGTCGCGCAAGCCGCGGCCGAAGCAGGCGTCGAGATCACCGGCTACGCGCGCTTGGGCGTTGGCGAAGGCATCGAGAAAGTCGCTGAAGACTTTGCTGCCGAAGTTGCCAAGCTGAAGGGCTAATATCGCCCCGATCTATTGAGAAAGCCCGTAGGTGTCACACCTGCGGGCTTTTTTTTGGAACATGAATCGGGCGACCTACACAACGTGCAAGCCGCCCTACTTTTCAGGGGAGAAAAGTGCGGCACTGCTCTCGGAAGAAAAGCAGCGCCGCAACGATTTCATGTCGACCAGGCTTCGGGACGAAGGCCGACATACATCGTTTTGTTGACGTTCAAAGCAAACTAAAAACGCCAACTTCGGTTTCCCGATGCGAATATCAGAGCCTTGCAAACTCAAGGGTTGATGTCCGCTATTCCCAGGCCTTAGGCCACCACTCACGGAATAGTTGCAGTTTCGCAGTTTACCTTACGTCATGGAAGTCAGGAAATCCCGACCCCGAACGCATTAATATGATTCGTGCCCTAACGTCAAAAGCAATATTATGACGCTAATCATCAGCATCAATCACAAACATCTGGTTGTAAAAGGCGGCCTTTAGAACGGCCTGTGCGGTCGTTTCGACATCCAATGACTGACGGGCCAGACGCAAATGCTTTTCGACAGTCGCAGGTGTCAAATCCAATAGAACGGCCACATCCTGAATTGTCTTGCCGTCACCGACCCACTGCAAAACCTCGCGCTGTCGCGATGTCAGTTTTCGCTCGCCGGAATGGGGCAGGGTGAGTAGTTTCAAATGCATCACGTTGTTCATGATGACAATCTCACCGCCATGATCAGCCCAGATCTGGTCAACGAAGTCTTGGGTCAATCCGGCCGCGGCCGTCAACGCAATCGCACCTTTTGAACGCTCTGACACAGAGCGAAAACTGACCGTATAGCCAGCAGTGACCTGCATCGATTTGTTGAACTCTAGCACGCGTAATTCGCTTGGACTCAGGTTGTCGATTTGGTCTTCATCCATCAACCAGCGCCAACTGCAAGCACCATCATTGGCCAAGGCCCAACGGATCATCGGTGCATTGGCATAAAGACCCTCGTCAAAGAAAACCTTCATGTATTCAGGGCTTTGGTTGGATAACAGCATCCAATCTTGCGGGTCACCAAGCGACGTCGGCGTCCGGTAGCGCGTATAACCGTACATCAACCGATCAAAACCATAGGATGCCATCTTGCGAGTGTGATGGTCCCAAACTTCCTCGACGGATGTTGCGTTTGTCAGGTTTTCCAGATGCCGTTGAACACTCAATCAGAGTCTCCAAGGTAGTCCGCCATAGCCTCCATCGCGAGGGGGTAACCGGCGGCGCCAAACCCGCAGATTTGGCCAATAGCCACCCGCGCGATATAAGACGTTTTGCGAAAATCTTCTCGCGCGTGGATGTTGGACAGGTGCAGCTCGATCACTGGCAGAATGATGCTGGAAATCGCGTCCATCAAAGCCACCGACGTGTGCGTATAGGCGCCGGCGTTCAAGATGACACCAGAATGCTTGCCTCGTGCGTCATGCAGCAGATCAATCATTTCGCCTTCGTGGTTGGTCTGGTGAAATGTCATTTCAACCCCCAATGCCGTCGCTTTTGCGCGGCAAAGCGCCTCGATATCAGCGAGTGTCGTTGGGCCGTAAACCTCTGGCTGGCGCGTGCCAAGCAAGTTCAGGTTCGGGCCATTCAGGATCAATATTGAATGTGTCATAATTGGCTTCTATCATTTTTAACCCGTTGGTCAAAATAGATTATTTCGCGTGGCATCAGCAAGGGACCCGCGGCACTTTGTCCTGATACCCGTCACGCGTTAACTGCCGCGACGCTCTGCCGTCTTGATCCGCATGAGGCCATGCAACAGCGCCTGCTGCTCTGGCATATCAAGCACTTCCGTTGCTGGCATTTGCCGCAATCTCGCGACCATATCGTGCCCTTCAGCGGTCCTGAGCAATGCGCCAATCCGCGCTTTGCGCCAAGCAACGCTTGCATGATGCAGCCTGTCCACCTCGGGGTCGGCCATCATCTGTGAAACAAGCGCCGCCACCGAGGACTGATGGCGCAGTATCCGTGTGTCATCAACCTGCGCGAAGTTCCGGTCAGACCAATAGGCCAAATCAATCGGATCGCCGGTATGGTTTGGTTTGCCACGCGCGATCTTTACAAGAAAACTTTCCATCGCGCCCAAGGCATAGTGATTTATCTGCGCAAGCCCGTAGCGTGGCGCGGTGGTGTATTGGAAAACGTTGGGGTTGTCGGGCAGGGGGGCACCATTCCCATCGACCCAGTAACCGTTGTCAGCACTTTTGACAGGCTTCGGGCGATGTATGCCCAGTTTTTCATAGCGCGAATTTTGTTTGTAGAGCGATTTGTACTGAACTGCCCGCCAAGGCCACAAAAGTGCCTCTGGCGCGGCTTTGGTGAACTGTTCAAGGATCGGCGTGGCCTCAAAGCCCAAAACACCAGCGTTTCCAAACATCCGCCATGGAATTGCGAACCCATCTGCATCTGGTGCAGCTACAATCAGATCAGCGATCTTTCCGTCACCGGTATGGATGTTCAGGAACTCGTCGACATCGGCGACAAGAATCCAGTCTGCTTGTGCCGTAACCGGATGCCGTTGCGCCTTGGTCAGGGCGCGCCATTGGACGGCTTTCTTGCCACCAGAGTGATTGCGTTCGTGATGCACCACACCAAGTGCAGCCAAGCGATCCAATAGCACATCCGTGCCATCCTCGCAGTTGTTGGTGTAGATCAGAAAGTCTGTGACGCCGATGTGTTTGTGATAGGCAATCCATTCCAACACAAACGGTGCTTCGTTACGCATGGTGGTGATTGCAAGAACGCGCATCTGATCCTTCCGGCATTTCACCTGCAAGGCTTAGGGCAAGCACATGGCAAGGTCAAACGCAGCGTGTCGGGATACCTATTCAAGGCTATCAATATTACATAATACTGATTATGCGATAAAAACTAGCGCAAAAGCCTTGCCGATGGAAACGCCCCTAGGACACGGAAATCTATATCGTTTTTGCCAATCCATCACGCGCAGCTGCATCTGCAGCGTCCGCCAAGACCTGTGCCCTTAGCCCGTCCTCGCCTGTTGGCGTCACGGTTTCGCCTGTCATCAAGCAATCAACAAAATGCGTCATTTCTGCGCGATAAGCAGCCGCGTATCGTTCAAGAAAAAACGGCTGCGTTGGTGCTTTGCACATGCCAGACGCGTTCGACAACTCAACTGTGGTTTCAAGCATGTTGTCCGCGCGCAGCATGCCGGTGCTGCCATGCACTTCGATCCGTTGATCGTAGCCGTAGGTCGCGCGGCGCGAGTTCGAAATCTGGCACAGCTTGCCGCTGGCTGTTTTCAGCGTCACCACGGCGGTGTCAAA
>CBDTYC010000223.1:0-4886 GCA_965364495.1 uncultured Yoonia sp.
GGTTATCTTCAAACCGGATTCTTCCGGGACGCTTGATATAGATCTGGCCTGTCGACAGCGTGCCGTCCTGATTGATTTGCGTAAAGCCACCTTGCGCCGTTTCAAGCTGGTTCAAATAGCCGGATATCTGGGCCAGTGTCAGCGGTTGCGCAGAGACCGCGCCTGCATAAAGCGTCAATGCCGCAGCGAAGAAGATATAGATGATACGTTTTGTCATGTGCTCTACCTAAGTGTTCGGATGCCTGTTTGCACCCCTTGGACATCCCAGACAACACCATGTGAGCGTACGCTAAGCGATATCAAGCGACGTGATAGGCGATATCCAAACCGCATTGGGCGCAAACAAAAAGAAAAGCCGCCTTGGCTGGACCAAAGCGGCTTTGACTTGGGAAGTCGTTGTCGGTTAGCGGATCCAGACCTCTACACGGGTATATTCAGAACCGGCGACTTGGCCGTCAATGCAGGTCGTAGGCGACACATTGCCAAAGCCATAGCTGGAAAGCGTGAAGTTGCCCGCCGCAACAGTTCCGGCCGCTGCCGCAGCCAAAGCAGCCTGCATTTCTGCAGCCGCCGCAACCGAGGCATCAATTGCCGCCTGACTTCCTGCGGTGCTTTCGCCGACACCGACGAAAATAATTTCGCGACCCGCGTTTGCAGGATCACGCATCTCGGCGATCACACTTTGCAGCATTGCGCGGTTCCATGCGCCTTCTGGCCCGCTGGCTGCGCCACCTGTCAAAGTTGGCGACAAGCGATCCGCATCGAACAGGATCTGAAACATCTGCGCTGCAGCAGTACGCTGCGCGGCATCAAGTGGTGCACCCAACAACTGGCTGAGGCGGGCGTTCTTTTCGGCGCTATTCTGCAAAGTCGCCTGATAGCTGACAAAACCGGCCTCGGTCAGTTGGTTCTGAACGTCGTCTGTTGCCGCGAAATCAAAAAGGTCTGTCACAAGCGGCGATGTCGGGGCGGACGTATATGTCGCCACAATCGGCCGCACGAGCGGGTAATCGCCAGATATGATATTGAA
Organism: uncultured Yoonia sp.; assembly: GCA_965364495.1. GTDB lineage: Bacteria > Pseudomonadota > Alphaproteobacteria > Rhodobacterales > Rhodobacteraceae > Yoonia. The sequence continues at coordinate 1,031 of CBDTYC010000223.1, forward strand.
CGGCGTTGCCTGAACAGCGACCCCACACGAACCAGCAACCGATACTGTCATTGCGGAATTCGCAGCTGGCGTGCTGATCACACTGATGCTGCCGGGAAACTGGTTGATAGAAGCGGAGATTCCTGCCTCGTCGGACATTGTCAGGACATTGCTGGCAACCGTTTTGCCTGCGGGTGCCATGATCAACATTTCCATTTCGGCCCGCAAAGGCGACGATGTCGGCAGTTGCAATGGCAGGACGCTCACATCCGCACCGCCAACTTGCGACCAGTTCGTCACTTCGCCAGCGTAAATCCGCGCGAGGTCATTCAGCGAAATACTACTGATACCGGCATTTGGCGCCACAATCACCGAAAACGACTGAAGCCCAACCAACTGCTGCGGCAGTGTCTCGGCGTTGGCCCAATCAGCCGCACCCGCAAACACACCGGCGGCCGTGCCATTCAATGACACCGTATCAATCAAAATATCCGCGCCGGATGTATCATCTGTCGCTGTCAAAGTGACGGCCGCATCTCCAGCAGCCCCCTGAATCGTCAACGCGCCATCCGCTAAGGTAGCAGCGCTGGTGGCGGCAAAAGCATCTGCGTTGGCCGCATAAAGCGCGCCAAACGCCGGAGCCGCGAATGCCACCTGAAGACTGGCCGACGTGACTGCGGGACTGTCATTCGCAGCAGCAACAGCAGTGTCAGGAACGATCCCCTGAAACGCGTCAGCTGTCAGCCCAAAGTCGTTTGACGCGATAATTTCCAGACAACCGTCACCATAGCAAATGACCTCTGAAGCAGGAACACTTACCGTGCCAACAGTCGTCGAAACACGTAACATTACGCCGTTGTACCCAACGATCTGGCCGTCCACGCTGATGAACTCGTCTTCGGACCGCAGGTTAACGTCCTGCGCAAGCAGCGCGACAGGCGCAGCTGTACACAACAGTATCGTGGCAATTCTTGTAATGGTCATTTCTTGGCTCCAGAAATCTGTCACGTTATTCCAGTTCTATTAGCACAATTAGAACATTCAATGCTGGCAAAACTTGGATGATTAACGCGTATATTGATAAATTGTGCAGTATTCCGAAACAATGCGTTAGCCCTTATTTCTTTAATAACAAGCAACCATTGCTGGTCCTAGCGGCCCTTTCTTTCCACACTCCTGCCACAATCGCGTAACTTGGCTGCGTTTTTGAAATGAATCTTGACCTATTGATTCAACCACGTGAAGGGCGGGCTTTGGCCCGTCTATGGCATCGCTTCGCCGTCATTGCTGCGAACCAGCCCTGCAAAATCAAAAAGCTTGGGATCCAGCAGGTGTGACGGGCGCGCGTTCATCAAGGCACGGAACATCACCTGTCTGCGTCCGGGACTGTTCTTTTCCCATCCGTCCAAAATCTGCTTGACCTGCTGGCGCTGCAAACCGTCCTGCGATCCGCACAAATCGCAGGGGATAATCGGATAATTCATCGCTTTCGCAAATTTCTCGCAGTCAACCTCGGCCACATGCGCCAGCGGACGGTAAAGGAACAGATCGCCTTCTTCATTCACCAGTTTGGGCGGCATTGTTGCCAACCGGCCACCATGGAACAGGTTCATGAAAAATGTCTCAAGGATATCATCGCGATGATGGCCCAGCACCACCGCCGAGCATCCTTCTTCGCGTGCGATGCGATAAAGATTACCACGCCGCAGGCGCGAACATAGTGCGCAGAACGTGCGGCCCGCAGGCACCTTGTCCATGACGATCGAATATGTGTCCTGATATTCGATCCGGTGCGGCACATCCATTTTCTGCAGGAACTCTGGCAACACCGTTGCCGGAAACCCGGGCTGGCCTTGGTCAAGATTACACGCGATCAGTTCAACCGGCAGCAATCCGCGCCATTTCAGCTCGTACAATACGGCCAGCAGCGTATAGCTATCTTTGCCGCCAGACAGACACACAAGCCATTTGGCGTCGCGTTCTATCATGCCGTACTGCTCTATCGCTTCGCGCGTGTAGCGCACGATACGTTTGCGGAGCTTCTTAAACTCGGTCGTTGAAGGCGCGCCTTCAAACAGCGGGTGTATTTCGGTTTCATCAAGCATGATTGCGATATGCCAGATGTCAGCGGTCCTGCCTAGAGACATCCGATCGGCGCTGCGCTGCGTAAGAAGTTTGACATATCGGAGAATACCATGCGCCTGATCCTAGCTGCCGCCTTTGCCTTACTTGCCGCCTGTACCGGAAAACCGTCGTTTGATGACCCAAGCCTCAGCGACCGAAAGCTGAACCTTGAGGAATTTTTTGACGGCGAGTTGACCGCCTATGGGCAGTTCCAGGACGTGCTCGGCACTGTGCGCCGCAACTTTGTGGTTACTCTCAACGGGGATTGGGACGGCGAAAGGCTGCGTCTGGTCGAAGACTTTGTTTATGAGGATGGATCGACCGAGCAGCGGATTTGGACGCTGACCAAGTCCGGTGAGGATACATGGGTCGGCACAGCACCCGGTGTGATCGGCAGCGCGACGGGTATCGAAGACGGTGACCGCTTTAACTGGAAATACGAGATTGACCTGCCGATCCCCTCTGCCACAGGCGAAACCGAGACGATGCGCGTCACATTCGATGATTGGATGTGGCTGCTGGCGGATGACCGGTTGCTGAATTTGGCCTATGTCAAACGCTATGGGCTGGATATTGGTGTCGTGACGATTTCCTTTGAGAAGCGCCAACCACAACGCTAGCCTTGGGGACGCCCGTTACCAAAGGAAAGCACCATGCCCACCATTATCGCACTTTTCATTACCCTGATAATTGTCGGCGTCTTCCTTTACCGCGAAAACAAGAAATCAAAGGGCGCGCAATCGCAAGCGACCACGGCGGGGCGTACCTCTGTACCGCAGGTGGGCAAAGGCCCCCAAAGGGATTGGTCCAAAATCGTAGCCGACGCAAAGGCGCAAGCCGCAGGCATGGTGAAACCGGCGACCGCGCTGGTCATGACCCAAGACCCGAACGCCAATGACCCGCATTCCTGCATCGGTGGGCAACCAAGCCTGCCTGAAGGCCAGGACTGGCCCCGCGACGCGAACCAGAAGCCGATGATCTTTCTGGCGCAGATCAATTTCGCCGAAATGCCATCGCCTGAAGGGTACCCAACGCAGGGCTTGTTTAGCGTATTCGTCATGGATGACGATTTAAATGGCTGCGACTTCCCGTCCATCGGGAACAAGGGCTTTGCCGTTTTCTATTTCGAGGACACCGCAAAACTGGAGCGGGCACCCTTTCCAGATGTGACGTGGGAGTTTCCACCGCTCAGTGACAAACTTTTGAAAGAAGGGCGCCGCGTGACGGGTGCCCCGCAAAAAGGGACCCTATCGCCCAATAGCGCCGAAATCGCGACGATCACGCAAGGCTGGTATCCCGATTGCCCGAATGCACTTTGGGATGAATTGTGGGACAGTCTGACCGAAGCAAAGATATCTGCATGTTATTTTGGCGGCCACCCAGACTTTACCCAAGACGACTTTCGTCGCGCGGGGCAGACGCCGGATTACACCAACTACACCGAGGTCCTGCTGCAGCTTGGATTTCACCACGGTGACGAAAAGGGGATCGAAGTGTGTTGGGGTGACGCAGGTGAGGCCTGCTTCCTGTCAACAAAGGAAGACCTTGCAGACCGCCGGTTTGATCGTATCGCCTACAACTGGGATTGCAGTTAATCTGGGACGTCGTCGATCCCGGATCCACCCCAAGGGTGACACCGCAGAATGCGGCGGATCGTCAGATAGGTTCCTTTGATCGCGCCGTGTTTTTCCAACGCTTCCAGCGAATAGGCCGAACAGGTGGGATGATAGCGGCAGCTCATCCCGACCCATGG
>CBDTYC010000224.1:0-4879 GCA_965364495.1 uncultured Yoonia sp.
CCCCGCCTATGAGACACGCGTTTTCCGCGATGATCAGGTCAAGGTTCAAGGCCGCCTCGTTGGGTTGATCCGCACCTACTAGCGTTGGGTTATTTCAGAAAATCGGGTCGCTCCGGCGGCCCTTTTTCTTGTCTCAAAGCTCAAAACGATCGGGTCACCTTGTGCGCCCTGTCGGGCATTCCAAGGGCGTGCCCCTGCTAGACGCTGCGCCGTCTCAATTCGAAGATCGCCGTTTGATGCAATGTCCAGCGCAAGTGATCCTGTCTGACGCAAGCGGCGAACGTCAAAAACGCTGCAAGGCCGCGTGATCTCGTCTATTTGGTTCAGGACCAGAATGTCCGCGCCATCACAGCCATCCAACTCTGCTAGTGCGGTCTTGCCCGACACTTGCAGAATGCGCCATTCACCCAAATTAGCCTCTACGCGGCGTCCGTTGATCGTAAGACCTGCCCTACCGGCGGCTTGCTCTTGCGATACGGGCGCGCCGTCATTTTCAAGCCATATATCTGCGACAAAACCGCTGCCGCGTGGCTTTGACAGCGCCCGCCCAGCATCGGTTTGCACACCAATCAATCCGCCATCATCAGAGATGAGCAGCATAGGCCGCGCCGTTTGTAGCCAAAGCACGGCAGCACATGTCACCAGAGCAAGCCCTGCGAAACGTGCAGTCCCCTTGATCAAAAGCGCCCAAAGCAAGCCCAAGGTCATGAACGGCAGAACCAATGGGCTTGGCGCCCAGACATGGCTGAGCGCACCTTCCTGACCGGCCACAAAACCTGCAACAAACAAGATCCAGCTCAGCCCCAGTTCCATCGCCCACAACCCGATTTCCCAAAGCCCAAGGGGCGCCAGACAAACCGCCAGAACCGCAGCTGGCATGACCAAGACGCCCATTAACGGGACACTCAGCAAATTGGCGATCAGCCCATAGTGCGCAATCTGGTTGAAATGGGCAGCAGCAAAGGGTGCCGTGGCCAGACCTGCGATAAATGACGACACCACGACAGACAGGACCGGACGCGTCCATTTGGGCAGACGTGTCAGATCAAATCGGCGCAGCCCCGCGAACGCCGCCACCAAAGCGGTTGTAGCAGCAAATGACATCTGGAAACCTGGCCCTGCCAATGCTTCGGGTTGCCACACCAAAACAATAACAGCTGCAATCGCCACCGCGCGCAAAGTCAGCGCGCGCTTGTCCAGCAACACAGCCACAAGCATGACCGCCACCATAATATACGCGCGTTCCGTCGCGACATTGCCGCCTGATAGCAGAAGGTAGAATGCACCAACAACCATCGCACAAACCGCCGCGATTTTCTTGGTTGGCCAGCGCAGTGCACAGGCAGGTATGAGCGCCAAGCCATAGCGGACCACGGCGAAAACAAACCCTGTTAGAAGCCCCATGTGCAAGCCGGATATTGCCAATAGATGGGCGAGGTTTGACGCCCTCAAGTCCATTAACGTCCCTTGCCCCATGCCAGAGCGGTCACCTGTCATGATAGCCGCTGCGAATGCGCCGGTTTCACCGGGCATCGCAGATTGCACTGCCTGCGATATGGTCATGCGCATGGCAAAGACACGAGTGGCAAAGCTTTGCACCTTTGGTTCCGCCAAGCGCAGGACAGGCGTGCGGGTATAGCCAACGGCCCCAAGCTCCAGAAACCACGCATGTCGCTGGAAATCGAAGCCACCCGGCTCTGCAGGACCAGCCGGGGGCGACAGATGTCCCGTCAGGATCAGTGCGTCGCCGGGGTTGAACCGTTGAAAGGGCTGTTCCCCATACAAGGAAATGCGTACTTTCGCGGGCGTCCGTTCCGGCGACATGCGTTCCAGCACGACATTGTCTAGTGTCAAACGCACAGCGTCGCTGGCGGATCGGTCAATATTGACCAAGCGACCTTCGATAGGGCCGTAATAGCGAAACGTCAGAACAGGGGCTGAAACAGCCTCGACACGCCATTTTGCAAGGCCGGCACCTGCAAGGATCAACACCGCCGCCAGAATAAGGGGGGAAAATGCCGTGGGTGCCTGCCGCGCAAGCGCCAGCAGCACCAGTCCGATCAGTCCGCCAATCACAAAAAGAGGCAATGCTGGCTCTGCACCAAGCGCAAAATACCAACCAATGCCAATCCCCAGGCACACAGGAACCCAGCCGAACAGATTGTCGCGTTGGGACAGCAGCGCGTCTGATAGCCATGCACGCACTTGTTCTTCACCCCACAGTTTCGTATCCCCAACCCGAGCCGGAACCCTACCGGAAATCTGGTTAGCGAAAGGTTAATATCCCCATGTCTGTCGTCACTCGCTTCGCCCCGTCACCCACAGGTGCCTTGCATATCGGTGGTGCGCGCACTGCCCTTTTCAACTGGCTTTATGCCCGTGGCCGTGGTGGTAAGTTCCTGTTGCGGATCGAAGATACCGACAAGGTGCGCTCGAACGCTGACAACACCCAAGCGATATTGGACGGGCTAACGTGGCTCGGTCTGGACTGGGACGGAGAACCGACCAGCCAAGCCGCCAATGCAGACCGCCATGCACAGGTTGCGCGTGAACTGCTTGCTGCGGGCAAGGCATACAAATGCTTCAGCACACCCGAAGAAATCGAAGCCTTTCGCGAAAAGGCCCGCGAGGCAAAGACATCCACCTTGTTCCGTTCGCCGTGGCGCGATGTAGCCGACAGCGATCACCCCGACGCGCCTTATGCGGTGCGGATCAAAGCACCCCGCGACGGCAAGACGACCTTGCACGATGAAGTGCAGGGCGATGTCACGTGGTCCAATGACCAGCTGGACGACATGATCTTGCTCCGCTCGGACGGATCACCCGTCTATATGTTGGCGGTTGTCGTTGATGACCATGATATGGGCGTGACCCACGTGATCCGTGGCGACGACCATCTGGCGAATGCGTTCCGCCAGAACATGATTTACGACGCGATGGGTTGGACCAAACCGACGCTCGCGCATATTCCGCTTATTTTTGGCCCCGACGGCAAAAAGCTGTCCAAACGCCATGGTGCGACGGGTGCCGCCGAGTATCAGGTGCTTGGCTACCCTGCCGCTGGAATGCGCAACTATCTTGCGCGCTTGGGTTGGAGCCATGGCGACGACGAGTTCTTTACGGACGCACAAGCGCGGGAATGGTTCGATTTGTCGGGAATCGGCAAGTCCCCTTCGCGGTTTGACTTCAAGAAGCTAGAGAATATTTGCGGCCAACATATTGCCGCCGCAGATGATGCTGCACTGCTGCATGAAATTCAGGCATTCCTGAAAGTAAGTGGTGCCGACGCGCTTTCCCAAGCACAAAGTGACGGGCTACTCAGGGCCATGTATTGCCTGAAAGAACGCGCAAAGACCTTCCCTGAAATCATTGATAAAGCAGAGTTTATTCTGACATCCAGGCCCATTGAACCCGACAACGCCGCGGCTGCACATCTCAATGATGTATCCCGTCGTATACTGGGAGAATTGACGCCGCAGTTGCAAAATGCTAGCTGGTCACGAGAGATACTTGAGGGGATCGTTGCATCCACTGCCGAAGCTCATGAAATGAAACTTGGCAAACTTGCGGGGCCACTGCGCGCCGCACTGGCAGGACGCGCGGTTTCGCCAAGTATGTTCGATATGATGTTGGTCCTCGGGCGGGATGAGACAATTGCCCGCTTACAGGACGCAAGCACCTGACATATTGTGTTCATGATGAACCGGTATTCGGGATATTCAGACGCTCCTGCGCCGGCTAGCTGCGCAGGTACGAAAAAGGGGAAAAATATATGGCCGAAAACACTGACACTGCGAAGCTGACGCTCAAGGGCAAAACCTACGATCTGCCTGTCCATTCCCCTACTGGCGGACCTGATGTTATCGACATCCGCAAGCTTTATGGTCAGGCGAACGTGTTCACTTATGACCCCGGTTTCACCTCGACCGCTGCTTGCGACAGCACGATCACTTTTATTGATGGTGACGAGGGTATCCTGCTGCACCGTGGCTATCCCATCGACCAGCTTGCTGGCAAATCACACTATCTCGAAGTTTGCTATCTGCTGCTTTACGGCGAGTTGCCATCTGCGGACCAGCTCGAGAAATTCGAAGCACTCGTCACCAATCACACGATGATCCACGAGCAGATGCACAACTTCTTCCGTGGCTTCCGCCGCGATGCACACCCGATGGCGACAATGGTTGGCGTTGTTGGTGCAATGTCCGCATTCTACCACGATTCAACCGACATCAACGATCCGCACCAGCGCGACGTTGCGACGATCCGCCTGATTGCCAAAATGCCAACAGTGGCTGCGATGGCCTATAAGTATTCGATTGGCCAGCCATTCGTCTATCCGCGCAATGATCTGGATTACGCGGCTAACTTCCTTCACATGTGCTTTGCTGTGCCTGCACAGGAATACCATGTCGACCCGATCCTTGCCCGCGCAATGGACCGTATTTTCACATTGCATGCTGATCACGAACAAAACGCTTCCACGTCCACGGTGCGTTTGGCGTCGTCGTCCGGTGCAAACCCGTTTGCCTGTATTGCGGCCGGCATCGCATGTCTTTGGGGCCCTGCCCACGGTGGTGCAAACCAGGCCTGCCTTGAGATGCTCAAGGAAATTGGTACGCCTGACCGCATTCCGGAATTCATTGCCCGCGCCAAGGACAAGAACGATCCTTACCGCCTGATGGGCTTTGGCCACCGCGTTTATAAAAACTTCGACCCGCGCGCGACAGTGATGAAGCAAAGCGCAGATGAAGTGCTTGAGTTGATGGGCGTTGAAAATAACCCGATCTTACAGGTTGCAAAAGAACTTGAGCGGCAGGCGCTGGCGGATCCATATTTTACCGAGAAGAAGCTGTTTCCAAACGTGGATTTCTATTCC
>CBDTYC010000225.1:0-4872 GCA_965364495.1 uncultured Yoonia sp.
GCGACCCCTCCGGCAGCGACCGCCGAGAAAAAGTCGAAAATGCCGCTGTTGCTTGGGTCCGCCGCTGCGGTCGCCCTGCTGGTCGGCGTTGGCGTTATGACAATGACCGGCGGCGAAGACGCGCCAGTCGCGCAAATTCCTGCAGTTGAAACACCCGTCGTCCAAGCACCTGTTGCGCCAGCACCGGTTGTGGTGGAAGCACCAGCTCCAGTTGCTGTCGAAGCACCTGCACCTGTTGTTGCGGAAGCACCGGTTGTTGAAGTCGCACCAGCGCCAGTCGTTGCAGAGACACCTGCACCAGTTGAAGAGCCTGTGGTCGCAGAAACAACTGACTCATCAGTCGTTGCGGCATTGGAAGTGGCCATTGCAGAACCTGTCATTTCCGTGACGCCCGAACAGGTCGTGACCGCACCACCCGCACCAGAGGCAATGCCGACCATCACGCCGGAACCAGAGACCACACAAGCTTTGTCAGGCACAGAAGTTGCAGTCACTGGTCCAGAAGTTGTTGACGCACCAATCGGTTCCGTACGCCCATCGACACGGCCAATCGACGTAGCACTTTCAGCGGTCCCTGCTCCAGCGCCGCTTCCAGAACCGGCCGCGACACCAGAAATGCTGACCGATACGCCAACGACAGGCACAGCGCTGCCAGAGCAAACTGCTGCCAGCCCGGCAATCGATGTCGCAAGCGCGGAAATGACGCTGCCTGATACGCCAACGCTTGTTTCCGAGATCGGAAACGGACCTGCGGTCGATATTCTGGCCGTTACACCCGGCAACGAGATCATCGTCGAGGTGCCCGAGCCTGTCGCAGTTGTCGAAGAACCAGCACCGATTAACGGCATTTCGGCAAGCTGGACAGTTCAATTGCCTTTCACGGCGGAAAACGCCTCGTCAAATGTCATTGCGCAGGCCGCAGCAGTTTCACCTGTTTGGGTACAACCAGGTATCGCTGTCACAGCCGTAAACGGCACCCAGATTGCCGCGATCAGCGACATTCCCGCGGTTCTTCGCAGTCAGACGCCTGCCGATACACTGACGCCGACACTTGCGGTGACTTTCGAAACTGTCGATCCCGCATTGGGCACACCAGTTAACCAACAGTGGTTCCTGCCGGTTGTCCAACAGATCGTGCTTGAGGACGGCACAACGTTTCAAGCGGTCTTTGCAGGCTCCGGATGGCAGACATCTGTTGTCGCGTTGCCAGCAGGTCAAAGCGGCGGACTGGAAGTTGGTGACGTGATCACCTCTTACATCCCGACGTCAGAAGCAGTGAACGGCCCGGAGACGCTGTTCAATATCTTTAATCGCGAAAGCGAAAACGGTGCGGAACAGTTCATGTTCGCAGTTCAACGCAACGGCAGCCTTTGGGTTGCATCCCTCGCCTATTCAGGCGCGGCTGAGTAACGTCCACGATCGCGCCAAGTCCAAGCAGGCGCGTGACGGATGACAAATTTGTGGGAAGGGTAGAAAGATGAAGTTTATTCGTGATCTCCTCGGTAAGAAGCGTAGAGAAACCAGCAACGAACGGGTTGAGCCCTTCGATCAGCTTGAGAAATCATACCGTGATACGATCGGTACGCTTGTTGAAGAAACAAATGCACTTGAAACAGGCCGGCCTGCGCCAGTCGTTCCGCGCAAAGTCGTCGTCGAGGCCCCAAAAGAAGAAGCAGCCCCTGCGGCGGTCAATATCTGGGATCTTGAAGACGATGGCGCCTCGACAGAGTTGCCGTCTGCGGTAGCCGACCTGCCACCTGCATCGACAGAATTGCCATCGGCCAATGCGACTGCATCCGCTGCAGCGGCACGTTCGCCTGCGCGGTCCCGCCGGACAAAAACACGGCTGATCGGGTTCGAGAAATCCGATGGTGCTGTTGTCGATTTGTTTAATGATGCACCTGCGGCCGCACCAACCAAGAGCGTGAAGTTTCCCGTTGGCTGGATAGTCGTCGCCGAAGGCCCGGGCCGTGGCGAAAGCTTTAGCCTGTTGACCGGCATGTCCCAAATCGGACGCGGTGACGACCAAGCCGTGCAGCTGGATTTCGGCGATAACTCGATCTCGCGCTCGAACCATGCTGCAATTGTCTATGACCCTGATAGCAAAGAGTTTTTGCTGGGACACGGCGGCAAGTCGAACATCGTTCGCCTGAACAACAAGCCCGTGATCAGCAACGAAGCCATTAAAACCGGTGACGTGATCCGTATTGGAGACACTGTGCTGCGTTTCATTGCGCTGTGCGACAAAGACTTCAACTGGGCGGATAGCGCAAACGAGGAGGACGAAGATGTGGCGATCGCCTGAACCTCGATTTGACGTCGCTTCCGCGATTTGCCAAGGCGGACGGGATTACCAAGAAGACGCTATCGTAACGGACTTTCCTTTTGGGTCCGATAGCGGGTTGGTTGTTCTGGCTGACGGCATGGGCGGCCATGCTGCCGGTGACGTTGCCAGCAAGATCGTCGTGACCGAAGTCTTTAGCGAATTGAAATTCGAAAGCGCGAATTTCTCGGATTTCGAAAAAGATGTGCCGCGTTATTTGACGTCTTCGGCTGTAAACGCGAACTCTGTTGTGCGCGCGCATGTGTCAGAGCATCCCGAAACACGTGGCATGGGCGCGACCCTCGTCTCGGTTGTTTTGGTCGAAAACCGTATGTATTGGATGTCGATCGGAGACAGCCCGCTTTACCATTTCCGTGGCGGAAAAATGAAGCAGCTGAACGAAGATCACTCGATGGCGCCGCAGATCGACTTTATGGTTAAATCCGGCTTGATGGACCCCATCGCTGGCAAAAACCATCCTGATCGCAACTGCCTGACCTCTGTGATTTTGGGTGACCGCGTCGCAAAGTCCGACTGTCCGAAAACACCATTCGAGTTAGAAGTCGGTGATATCGTCGTCGTTTCAAGCGATGGATTACAGTATCTGGAAGACGACAAAATCCAGAAGATCCTGAACCGTTACCGTCGCAAGAAGGCCGCGGAAATTGCAGGCTACCTGCTTGAGGCCATCGAGGCATTGGCCGATCCCGATCAGGATAACTGCACGTTCTCGGTCATCAAGCTGAACCACAACAAGCCGGTTATCCGCGCTATCCGCGCCAAGCCGGTCGGCCATGTCGACAAGAACATCGCAACAGTGACACGCGTGGTGGAACTGGACGACGCTGACAAGATCGCAGCCAAGGTGCCTGCACCGCAAAAAGTTGCCGTTGCAGAAGTGCATTCGAAGATCAAAGAAGTCCGACCAGTCAGGCAAGTTACCGTGAAACCGCGTCAGGAACCTACACAGGAGGTTGAAGCGGACGAACCGCCGGCTAAACTTGCCGCTGGAGGTAAGTAATGTCGAATCAATCCCTTGGAGAGCGTGTGCTTGAACGATTAGCGCAGGCCGCCCAAAGCGGCCTGTTGCCAGCGGCAGCACAAGATGAAGCGGAAAAGCTTTTGGCGCGCCTGCAATCGCCGGTGCGCCTTGCTTTGTTGGGCATGCCCGGATCGGGCAAATCATCTTTGCTGAATTTGCTCGCAGGCGACATCGTCCTGCCCGAGGGTGTCCGGCTGCCGACGGTGCAGTTGTCATATGGTGTCGCGCCTAGGGCAATTTGCACGCTTTCGGACGGAACCAAGCAGACGCTCGAAACGGCCGATTGCCAAAAGATTGCTGCCCTGTCGCCAGTTTTTGTCGAAATCGAATTGCCACTTCCTGCGCTCGCAAAAATCTCTCTACTCGAAACAGTGGCACCTAACGATCCAAACGCCTTGCATCGCGCGGGCCAGTGGGCCGCCAAACGCGCGGATGTCGTGCTTTGGTGTACAAGTGAATTTGACACGACCGAACGCCGGATTTGGGGCCAGATGCCCGATCTGATCAAGGATTATGCCCTTCTGATGGTGACCCGAATGGACGTCCTGCAGGAACAAGGCACATTGGACGGCATCATCGGATCAATCCGCACCGCGGCTATTGGCGAGTTTGAAAAAATCCTGCCTATCAACGTGCCTATGGCATTGAAAGCACGCAAGCCCGACGGCACGGTCGACAAAGACCGCATGCGCGAAAGCGGCGGCATGGCACTGATCGCTGCCGTTCTGAAGCAGGTCGAGCAGGAAAATCGCTCTGCTGTGGACATGGCTGACGTGCTGTTGCTGCAAAACACTGATGCCCTTGCCGGAATGGACGCGGCCGAAGCTGCTACAACCGAAGAACCTGCAGTATCGGAAGACGCCGCAACTGCCGCCACCAACGAACCGGCGGTTTCCCCCGGGATCGCGCGGCTGCGCGAGATCGCAGCACGGCGTGCGGCAGAGCAAACGCAACCTGCAGCGACGGCCACACTGCAGCCTGACACACGTGCGGCATATCAGCACGTTGTTGACCGCTTGGAAGATCGCGCAAAAGCGCTGAGTGCCAGCATGCAAGCCATGGGCGATGAAGCGCCCGCCGAAATCATGGACGCATGTGTCGCCCAAATTCAGTGGCTTTGCGACTACCTTAATGACAATGGCGATGCGCATGATGAACCGCTACGGCGTGCGCGTGACACTGCTTATGATGCTGCTGACCTTGTCCAGTTGATGCAACTTGAAAAGCGCGATAGCGCCGCATTAGAGGCCGTCAGTTTGATGCTGCAAGTTAAACGCGAACTGCAAGCTGATCTGGCTGCATAAGCAAAAGCGCGTAATCTTGCTAAGTGGCCGTGGCCGCTTGGGTTTGTGCTGGTTGTCAGTTTGGAATATGACAATATATGCTGTGTTAGAATAATAATCTCTCGCTGTGGTCTCGGCGTGCAAGAAAAACTATATATGCATAAGCTTATTGAGGACGAACAGGTATGATGATGGAAGAGCTGACAAGCGACAGGCACGAAGCC
>CBDTYC010000226.1:0-4859 GCA_965364495.1 uncultured Yoonia sp.
ACAACGCTCATCGCGGCCATGGCAGAGCTGCGCGGATTTTCGGGTAAACCCTTGCCGAAAATGCTGAATTGGAAACTGCCAAAGTCACCTTCGGCATGAACCTCGTGGATGTTTGTGGTCACCATAGGGTCCGCGATCAGCGCGACCTGTGTTGCGTCAAATCCTATGCCCGCCAAGGCGACTGCTGCGGCGACGTTCGCATTCTTTGGATAGGCCAGTGCAGCAGCGCGCGCGGTCCCTTTGAAATGCACGGCGGATTCGGTCAAACGATCCAGATCAAGCACGACTTCGGCAGGTGATCCGGCCCAACCTTTTGGCGGCTTGCGGCCTGTATAGGTAACCTTGGCAAGCGTTCCCGCCCGCGCACCGCGCAGCGCATCCAATCCACCAATTGCGCCGCTGACCAGTTGTAGACGGGACCCGCCCGCTTCGGCGGCGGCCGACAATGTGGCCTCTAGTTGGGGATTTGCCAACGCACCTAGCGATACCGTCAACACATCGATCCCCAATGCCAACGCGACCGGCCCATGCGCGGCCAAAGCGGTGTGGCCACCGCAATCAACGATCAGTTCAGGACGTGCAGGCAGGGCGTGAAGATCAGAAATGCATGGCGGTGTGGTTGCGGCTTCTTGTCCCGGCCGCACGATCCGGGCGATTTCGACAATGTCATACTGGGCCAGTTGGCTGCGCACGTACTGGCCAATAGCCCCGTGCCCGATAATGGCTATTTTCATGGCGACTATTTCGGATAGTCGCGCAGAAAGACCCATTTGTCCCCCGCGGACAAATCAGGATCATAGGCGTAGCCGCCGCTGGCAAAATCTTTGATGCCGTCAGCTGCGGTCACACGGTTTTCAACAATGAACCGCGCCATTGCACCCCGCGCGCGTTTGGCAAAGAAGCTGACGATGCGCGGCTTGTTGTCCTTCACTTCCATGAAAACAGGTGTGATCACCCGCAGTTTCAGCGCCTTGCGATCAGCAGCGCCAAAGTATTCCTGACTGGCGCAATTAACCAGCGTATCGGTCTGAACCACCTCCGCTTGGGTATTCAGGGCCTTGGCGATGGTGTCGCCCCAATAGTCATAAAGCGACTTGCCACGCCGCGTTTTCAAACGGCTGCCCATTTCCAGACGGTAAGGCTGAATCGCGTCAAGCGGGCGCAGCAGGCCATAAAGTCCCGACAAAATGCGCAGATGATCTTGCGCCCAAGTCAAATCATCCTCTGATAGCGTTTTGGCCTCTAGGCCCTGATACGTATCACCGTTGAACGCCAGAGCCGCAGGTTTCGTCGCGTCCGGCGCAGGCTCAGCCGCAAACACTTTGAACCGGTCACGATTCAAACGCGCCAGATCATCAGAGATATCCATCAAACCCTTCAGTTCTTTCAAAGTCAGGTTCCGCGCCGTTTTGGACAGACGTACCGCGTCGTCCTGAAATGCAGGCGCGGTGGCGGGTACATCAACAGGGTCCATATCAAGGGACTTGGCGGGTGATACGACAACAAGCATTCGGCATCCTTCTTCGGCTGTGGATCACGATGTAACATGACACGGAGTGTTGACCACCCCTCTGGCGCACGGCGGCGCTTGGTCCTATCAATTGTGATGAATCAAAAGGAGCCTGCGATGAAGCTGTGTCGGATCAAAACAGAAGATGGGATCAAACCCGCGATTATGGATGCAGACGGCCATTTACGCGATCTGTCGGGTCATATTTCTGATGTCACAGCCGAAACGCTCGCACCTGACGCATTGGCGATATTGTCAGCTCTGGACCCAAGCACCCTGCCAGTCATCACCGGATCATATGCACCATTCCTGCGCGACATGCGGCGGATATTTTGCATCGGCTTGAACTACTACGATCACGCCGAAGAGATGAAAATGGCGATCCCCGATCACCCCATCCTGTTTATGAAAGCCTGTGACGTCACAGGTGCCAACGATCCGATTGTTATTCCCAAGGGTGCAGAAAAGACCGATTGGGAAGTCGAGCTTGGCATCCTGATTGGCAGCCGTGCGCTGAATGTCAGTGAAGAGGCCGCGCCCGAACATATCGCAGGGTTTTGCATCGCGAATGACGTGTCGGAACGGGATTTCCAAATGAACCATGGCGGGCATTGGGTGAAAGGCAAATCCGCTGACAGCTTTGCACCAACCGGTCCGTATCTGGTGACACAAGACGAAATCGCGGACCCGCAGGCCCTGTCCATGTCGCTAGAGGTGAACGGAAAACAAATGCAGACCGGAAACACCGCGACCATGATCTTTTCGGTGAAACAGATCGTAGCACACGTCAGCCGCTTTATCACATTGCATCCAGGCGACCTGATCCTGACCGGAACCCCGCCTGGCGTTGGTTATGGGCATAAGCCACCGCAGTTCTTGAAAGCCGGCGACGTCGTGACAGCACAGATCGCGGGTCTTGGCACAATGCGCCATGAAGTCATCGCATTTGCGGATTAGTTCAGCTGGACCTGCAACGGATAAAGACCATCCTCGAACGGACCGAAAAGATCGTCGAGGTCGGGGTGGTCTACCGGTTCGCCGGAATAGTCAGCGACAAGGTTCTGTTCCGACACATAAGCCACGTAAAAGCTTTGGTCGTTTTCGGCCAGCAGATGATAGAAAGGCTGGTCCTTTTTCGGGCGACTGTCCTCTGGAATGGCGTTGTACCATTCGTCAGTATTCGAAAACATGGCATCCACGTCAAAGACCACACCGCGAAACGGATGTTTGCGGTGGCGGACCACTTGACCAAGATGATATTTCGCACGTGTCTTAAACATAATACCCATACCCCATTCCCGTATATCTCTGTCGGATACGCAAAGTCTACGGTCTGTGGGCAATATTAAAGGAAACAGTCTGTGAACCTTGCGCTGACAGTCTTGAACATAACAGCACCCGTTTTCATGCTTGCGGCCGTCGGTTTTGCCTGGGTGAAGATGGGTTTCGAGTATCGGGTCGAATTTGTAACACGCTTGGCGATGACGCTTTCAGTGCCATGCCTGATCTTTGCGGCACTGATGCAAACGGACGTCGATCCAGAGGCGCTGGCTGCATTGTCGCTGGCTGCATTTGTGGCCTACGGACTTGTCATGGTTGGCTGCTTTATCGTGGTCAAAGCCGCCCGTCTTGATGTGCAGACTTATCTTGCGCCGCTCATTTTCGGCAATACGGGCAACTTGGGCCTACCGCTTGCCCTGTTTGCCTTTGGCGAAGTTGGTTTGGGATATGCCGTCGTCATCTTTGCCGTAATGGCGATTTTGTCCTTCACCATAGGTATCTGGATGGTGGCAGGCAGCGGGTCCCTCAAGCGGGTTGTGCAGGAACCGCTTGTCGCCGCCACTTTGTTAGGCGCACTATTTTTGTGGCAGGGCTGGCAGACACCCCCGTTTCTGACCAATGCAATCGAACTTATTGGCCAGATGGCTATTCCCATGATGCTGATCACACTTGGCGTGGCCGTCGCCCGCCTCGAGACAAAGGCGATGACACGCGCCGCGGTGCTTTCGGTCGTCAAAGTCGTTATCTGTGTTGGGGCTGGCTGGCTGGCCGCGAACTGGTTCGGCCTGGAGCCCATTGCGGCGGCAGTCCTGATTGTGCAAATTGCAACACCAGTTGCGGTGACCTCTTATCTTCTGGCTGAAAAATACGGGGCCGATGCGCAACCTGTTGCCGGATTGGTTGTGGCATCAACCTTGCTTTCGGTGCTGGCACTGCCTGTGATCCTCGCATTTGTGATATAGGCTGTTTGCCTTTGGGATTTCCAGACATGCCAAAACACGCTATGCTTGGAAAAAATAAAGAAAAGCGAGAGGCCGATGAGCAGAATCTTTCGCGCTATAGCATGTGTGCTGTTACTGGGTAGCTGCGCAGGGTCGGGTAATTTTTCGGCACCGCGCAACCTTGATGACGCCTGTAGCATCGTGTCCGAGCGCCCAGAATATCTACGCGCATTCCGTGCAGCGGAACGCAAATACGGGGTCCCTGTGCCCGCGATGATGGCGATCATTTATCAAGAGAGCAAATTCATCGGCAACAACCGCCCGCCGCATCGGTTCGCGCTTGGCGTCATACCTGTGGGTCGCCAATCCTCGGCACTTGGCTATAGCCAGGCGTTGGATGGAACATGGGAAGAGTATCAACAAAGCGAGGGCAAACGCCGTGCGCGCCGCGAAAACATCAGCGATGCCGCCGATTTCATGGGGTGGTATATGGCACTTACCGTCGAAGAAACCGGTGTGCCTATCTATGATACACGCAACCAATACCTTGCCTATCATGACGGGCGCACCGGCTACTTGCGCGGCACATGGCGATCAAAAAGCTGGCTCATCCGCATCGCAGGCGAAGTCGAGGCCCGCGCCTTGATGTATGATCAACAGCTAAGATCCTGCAGGAAACGTTAGGTCAAAAAAATAGGCGGCCACCAAGGGCCGCCTTTTTCATGTCTGTGAAGGCTCAATTGGCTTGCTTGCGAATTTCTGCCTGAATGTTGAACAGGACGTTATTGATCGCCCCCCCTGATACCAGATCGTTCAAAATCACAGTAGTTTCGGTACCCAGATCATCGGTCACAATCCACTGGCGCAATTCGATCGGGTCGGCGGTGAATACCATCTGGATACTGCCGTAGTTCGGATTGTCGGGGTCTTGTGCAGTGACTGTTGTTGATACCTCGTCAGAGACAACATTCGTCACCATGCGTGCACGCTCAAGATCGACGTTTGACGCCAGAATGATGCTTAGCGGGGTCCGGCTAAGCGGATACTGGTCGGGTCCTGTGTTAGAGCGGGGGTCCACGCTGGCCACCTGCCCGCCCCTAGCAAGGCCCATCGATTCTGACGGCGGG
>CBDTYC010000227.1:0-4843 GCA_965364495.1 uncultured Yoonia sp.
TCTTATCACTTGCCTCTTTCTCCACAGGGGTGATTGCTTTAATCAATAGCGCAGGTTTTTCATGACCCCCGAACTCACAGTCCTCGCCCTCGCGGCTCTCCTCCAAGGCGTGCAGTTCACCCTTATGGCGATCCCTGCCAACATCGAACTCGGACCTGGAAAAACCGCGTCGCCCCGCGACCCATCCCGCTTGGGCAAGCCGATGATCGAACTGGTCAGCGACAAAACCGGCCGTCTGATCCGCGCGATGAACAACCATTTCGAGGCGCTGATCCTGTTCACCGCCGCCGTCGTCGTCATCTCGCTGGGCGACAAAGGCACCGGCCTCTCTGCCTTTTTGGCGTGGACCTATCTGGCCGCGCGCGTCCTTTATATTCCTGCTTATTACTTCGGCTGGTCGCCTTGGCGTTCGCTGATTTGGTTTGTGGGGTTCCTCTCAACGATGCTGATGATAGTGTCAGCCCTGATCTGATCACTCCCAAGGAGATACCCATGTCCAGCTATGATGTTATCGTAATCGGCGCCGGTCCCGGCGGCTATGTCTGCGCGATCCGTTGCGCCCAACTTGGCATGAAGGTGGCCTGCGTCGAAGGCCGCGAAACGCTGGGCGGGACCTGTCTGAACGTCGGCTGCATCCCTTCCAAGGCAATGCTGCATGCGACGCATATGCTACACGAAGCAGAACATAACTTTGCCGAAATGGGCCTGAAAGGCAAAGCACCTTCTGTCGATTGGAAACAGATGCTGGCCTACAAAGACAATGTGGTTGGCCAGAACACCGGCGGCATCGAATTCCTGTTCAAAAAGAACAAGGTTGACTGGCTCAAGGGCTGGGGCTCGATACCCGAGGCGGGCAAGGTCAAGGTCGGTGACGACGTTCACGAGGCGAAACATATCGTCATCGCGTCAGGGTCCGAAGCATCAGGCTTACCCGGAGTCGAGGTCGACGAAAAAACTGTCGTTACTTCTACTGGTGCGCTGGAGTTGGGCAAAGTCCCCAAGACGCTCGCCGTGATCGGCGCGGGTGTTATCGGGCTCGAGCTTGGGGCCGTCTATGCCCGTCTGGGTGCCGAGGTTACAGTGATCGAATATCTCGACGCGATTACCCCCGGCATGGATGCAGAAATCGCCCGCCAGTTCCAAAAGATGCTGACCAAGCAAGGCCTCAAGTTTACTTTGGGCGCGGCCGTTCAAGGCGTTGCCGTGAAAGGCAACAAGGCAACGGTCAGCTACAAACTGCGCAAGGACGACAGCGAACACACGCTGCAAGCAGACACCGTTCTTGTTGCCACCGGCCGCAAGCCCTTTACCGCCGGATTGGGCATTGATGCCCTGGGCGTCGCAATGACCGAGCGGGGACAGATCAAAACCGACGGCAAATATGCCACCAACATTCCGGGTATATATGCGATCGGCGATACCATTGCAGGCCCGATGCTTGCGCATAAGGCCGAAGACGAAGGCATGGCCGTCGCTGAAGGAATCGCAGGCCAGCATCCGCATGTGAACTATGGCGTGATCCCCGGTGTGATCTACACCCACCCCGAAGTGGCGAACGTCGGCGAAACCGAAGAAACCCTCAAAGCTGCCGGCCGTGCCTACAAAGTCGGCAAGTTCCCCTTTATGGGCAACGCACGGGCCAAAGCGAATTTCGCGGGCGACGGTTTCGTCAAGTTGTTGGTCGATGCCACAACTGACCGCATACTGGGTGCCCATATCATCGGACCCATGGCGGGCGACCTTATCCACGAGATTTGCGTCGGCATGGAATTTGGCGCCGCCGCCGAGGACATCGCACGGACTTGCCACGCGCATCCAACCTACTCCGAAGCTGTGCGCGAAGCGGCACTTGCTTGCGGCGATGGCGCAATTCACGCCTAGTCCTGCGCCGGTCCGAGTGGCGAAAATGCCCCTTGGACCGGCCCTACGCACGCTGTCACTAGTCAAAAAGCAACTAATCGTTAGACTACCGCATAAGTTCCTCACAGGACTTATGAAAAGCGAGCGTGCCATAGGGGCTCGTTTCGTATGATTTGTGTATAAGTTTTGAGTAAGCCAATGATCCGATTTGTCATTCCCCTTCTGCTTGCCACGTTTTTCAGCGGCCCTGCGAACGCCTATGAGGCAAAGACAGGGCAGTTCGATGGACTGGAATATGTTGCCGAAACCACCATTTCCGCTCCTGGCGGCGGCAATTTCTCGCTGTGCCATGTCACACGGGACATCCGAATTCTTGGCGTCCCGATCAACAGCAATGTTGTTGGATATGCGTTGGCCGCAGATGCATGCACCAAACAAACGGACCGCCCGTTCAACAAGGTCCAGATGGAAACGGCGCAGTCTCTTGGCCTGATTGACCAGAACCTGCCGTCGGTCCCGACCAACAGTCTGGAAAAGACGCTGCGCAACCTAGCAATCTGGGTGGCTGTCAGTTTGGGGCTTGTGGCTGTCATCATACGCCGCAGCAAATCACTTGCAGGACAGGACCTCCGCCGACCACTGCGCAAGAAAGCAAGTGACCGAATATTGCTAGTGATGTGCTATGTGGCCAAATGCGATGGCATCGTTGAATCGCACGATATTACGAATATTGCAAAAACCGCGCGACGCCTGACACGGCGCACCGTCAAACCCGCTGAAATTATCAGCGTCGCCGACCATATAAACGTAAACCTGTCCGTTCAGGATTTTGTCTTGTTGGGCAGAGGTATGCGGGATTCCGAGAAAGACACGATGATGCGCGCGGCGTTCTACATTGCCCTTGCCAGTGGCCGCATTATGACCGCAGAGCATGAATTCCTGAAAAGTCTCGCGCATGGGATCGGGATGCCCGGCGAGGATTTTCGCCGCGTGATGAACATAACGTTCTCGGATCTGGATCTGTATCCGCCAACCTAACCTTTTAGCAGTCGCAAGCCTTGGGTCGCGTCGGTCCGCACGGCAAGGCGCAAACCGGGATCGTCGCCCGCCTTGAGCGCCGCAAGGATCAGCTTGTGGTGATAAGGCGGCTCTGTCCGGTTCAGACGTCCATAAAGCGCGCGCATCGTCGGACCCAGTTGCAGCCAAACCGTTTCGGTCATCGCCAACATTGCCGGGGCCTGTGCGCGCAGATACAATGTGCGGTGAAATTCCAGATTCAACCGGATATAGCCCGTCGCATCATGTCGCGCGATCACTTGGTTTACGCCTTGGTTGATGGTCTCCAGACGCTCGATCAACGCGAAATGCGCGCGTGGCAGCGCGCGGGATGCCAATTCAGGCTCTAGCAATGCGCGCAATGTCGCAAGCTCCTCGATCCGTTCATTCGACAAGGCAGGCGTCGAAACCCGCCCTGATGATGACAACGACAAGGCACCCTCGGCGACCAAACGGCGCACCGCTTCTCGGGCAGGGGTCATAGATACGGCGTAGGTCGCACCGATTCCCCGCAATGTCAGCGCCTCGCCCGGGCCAATTTCGCCATGCATGATGCGTGTACGCAAAGCGCGGTAGACGCGTTCATGGGCTGCGGTGGTGTTTTCCTGGGCGCGGGGTTGGATCATCATCATCCTTTTGTGATCACATAATAGTGCGACGTCAATTATCAAAAGCCACGCGATGCAAGCTATCACCGTGCGTGCGCAACCATGCGCGATGGGTTTGATAGTCCGGACAGATATCCGCGACAACCTTCCAGAATTGAGGCTGGTGGTTCATCTCGACCAGATGGGCCACAGCATGGGCGGCGACATAATCAAGCACGGCCGGCGGTGCCATGATCAGCCGCCAAGAGTACATCAGCACCCCTTGCGCCGAACATGACCCCCACCGCGAACGTGTATCGCGGATACTCAGCTTGGTATATTCCCTGCACAAAGCATCGGCATAACGGTCAGAGGCAGCGGCCAGCGCGTCACGGGCGTGATGACGGAACAGGGCCTTGATCTGCGGGCCTGCCGGCTTGCGTGATGATACTTCAATGGCATCTGTTCCAATGGCAGCGCGCGCGCGCGGCACTGCGACCACGGGAAAATTCTGACCGCGAAACCTGACTTCGCCGCCGACCTCTGCCGATGCAACGGGACGCAACTGTGCCAGGTGACCCCGCAGCCACTGTTCTTTGTTACGCAGGAAGGCCAGACCTTCGCGCTGTGGCGTACGCGGCGGCAGTGTCAGCGTGACTCGGCCGTCCAAACGTGACACCCGCAAGGTCATGCGCTTGGCGCGGGTAGAATTGCGCAAAGTCACATCAATCGGGGGGTTGCCTTCAAGTATATGACTGCCCATATCCAACTACTCATGATTACGGGTGCCAAAGGCTTTGACACGCCCCGCCTCTTATGGCAGTTGGCATCGATCACCCGCAAGGGTACGACTTATGTTTTTGAAGGGATAGCCTATGCCTAAGGACGAGTGGGGCACGAAACGCCTTTGCCCAGAAACCGGCAAACGCTTTTACGACCTGAACGCCACGCCTATCATCAGCCCCTACACGGGCAATGAGGTTGCTGTCGATACATCCAAGACCCGCACAATGGTCGCCGATGCAGAAGATGCGCAAACAACGAAGATGAAAGATACGACCGAGGACGATGACGAGTTGGTGCTCGACGATGATGACGACACCGATGACGTCGATCTTGGCGATGACGTTCTGGAAGATGATGACGACGACACAGTATCACTTGATGAACTGGCCGACGTTGCCACAAACGACGACGATTAAAACACAAGGTCAGGGCGCGATTTCTACTTGATCTCGCCCTGATCGCTGCATAGACAGCGCGCATCAGCGTAAGCTGTCAGGATGGGGCCTTAGCTCAGTTGGGAGAGCGCTTGCATGGCATGCAAGAGGTCAGGGGTT
>CBDTYC010000228.1:0-4803 GCA_965364495.1 uncultured Yoonia sp.
CCCGCCTCAAACACCTGATTTCCTGGCTGAACCCAGCAAGTTTTTCCGAGCATCTGGCGTGGTCCACCCACGACAGCCACTTTTTCAACGATCTGTTGCCGCTCCCCTATACGCAAAAGACGCTGGCCCGTGTCGCTGCACACATCAACCAAGTGCAAGAGACTGTCGGCCGCCAGATGTTGCTGGAAAACCCGTCCAGCTACCTGAGCTTTGCTGAATCCACGATGTCCGAAACTACATTTCTGCGCGAACTCGTCGCCAAGACGGGCTGCGGCTTGCTGCTGGACGTGAACAACGTGTTTGTCAGCGCAACCAACCTCAAGACCTCGCCGCAGGCCTACATTGATGACTTCCCGTTGCACGCTGTCGGAGAAATCCACCTTGGCGGCCACGACGAGGATGAAGACGAGACAGGTGCGCCTTTGCTGATCGACAGCCACGGCAAAGCGGTCGTTGATCCGGTTTGGGCCTTGCTGGATTACACCCTTGCCAAATCCGGCCCTAAACCACTGCTGATTGAATGGGACACCGATGTGCCCGAGTGGCCGGTGCTTGCAGCCGAAATCGCCCGCGCTGACCAAGCCCTTGGGCTGGTGACATCATGACCTTTACCCAAGCATCCTTTCAAGCGGCCATTCTTGATCCTGCTGCCGCGGTTCCCGAAGGTGTGGTCAATCCTGACGGCGCACCCGCCACCAAACGTTTTGATGTGTATCGCAATAACGTGGCCGTTGGTCTGTCAGACGCGCTCGAAGCGGCATTTCCCGTCGTTCGCAAGCTTGTCGGCGATGAATTCTTTCGTGCGATGGCTGGCGTCTACCTGCGCAAGCACCCCCCTAAATCCCCGCTGATGATGTTTTATGGCGATGCGATGCCGCAATTTCTTGGGCGCTTTGGCCCTGCGAAATCAATCGCTTACCTGCCTGACGTTGCGCAGCTCGAGCTTGGTCTTCGCCATGCCTACCATGCGGCTGACGCGACACCGGTTGATGCGCAAGCGCTGGCAGCCTTGACCCCGGATGCGTTGATGGGTGCAAAACTGCGGATTGCCCCAGCCACACAGACCGTAATCTCTGATTACCCCATCCACGCGATCTACCGCGCCAACACGCAATCGGATGCGCCAAAGCCTGTAATGCAGGCAGAGGCCGTGCTGATCACCCGCGCGGGCTACGATCCCGAAATTCATGCAATCAACGCCGCAGCGGCGGCCTGTGTGAACGCCCTGCGCACTGGCCAGTCCCTGGGACAAGCAATGGCCGTAGCAGATGACACGCTTGATCTTGGCGCAATTCTGGGCCTGCTCTTGGCCCAAGGCGCTGTGACAGAAATTTACTGAAAGGCCATCCCATGACATTTCCCCTTCTTGCCCAGATGGCGCACCCCATCAACCGCGCAGGCGATGCGATCCTGCCATTGCTGGCCCGACTGGTATTTGTGGGCGTGCTGTTCATGTATTACTGGAATTCCGGACTGACCAAACTTGGCGACGGCATTTTCGGCATCTTCACACCGTCATCTGGTGCTTACGTCCAGATTTTCCCAAAAGCGATGGAGGCCGTGGGCTATGACACCTCGCAGTTGACCATCTTCCATTGGGCCGTCGTCACGGGTGGCACCATAGCAGAGTTCGCCCTGCCCATCCTGATCGCGATCGGACTTCTCACCCGACTGGCGGCATTTGGGATGATCGGCTTCGTCATCGTTCAGTCACTCACCGACCTTTACGGCCACGGCGGGATCGCGCACGAAGGTACGCTTGGCGCTTGGTTCGACCGCATGTCGGATGCATTGATCCTTGATCAACGTGCGTTCTGGGTACTGTGCCTGCTGATCCTTGTCTTCAAAGGCGCAGGCGCGCTGTCAGTGGACCGGCTTTTGTTCAAAAATGCGCCTTAGGCTCGTCCGGCTTGCCGGCGGCAATTCCAAGGATGCCGCCAAGTGCCACAAATCCAATCGGGAACATCGTGCCGACGTTGAAGCCGAACGCAGAGTAGAAGAAGAACGCACTAACCAACATCAAGATGCCACCCCAAAGGGCGCGGGCCTTGGCCATAGCGCCGCCTGCGATTGCCAAAAGCGGGGCTACAAAGCTGGCGAACCGGATAAAACCGGGATTCTCAAGAAACCCGAAAACCTCGCCCACCTCTGAATGTCGTTCCGACAATTCGGCATAGCCAAACCCGAACAACCCGACCAGAATTCCGATCAGTCCACCAATGATACCTAGCATTCCTGCGGCGTTGCGCATGGGTATTCTCCTTACTGCTTTGAAGGTGACATAAGCACGAAGTGGTCAGCCGCCAAGATATTTCGCCTGTACATCCGATTTCCAGCCAAGTGTCCACGCGCCGTTGTGTTCAATCACTGGCCGTTTCATCAGCGTAGGATATTCTGCCAAAAGCCATTCTGGATCAGCGGTCTTTTCAGCATCCAACAGCCCGCGCCAAGTGGTTGAGGCCCGATTGACCGCCGCTTCACCAAAGCGCGCGATGATCTCTGCGCGATCCGCATCGGAAACCCCGTCTGCACGTACATCAATCACCGTTGGGTCATATCCCTCGGCCGCCAAATATTTTAGCGCCTTGCGGCACGTATCGCATGTTTTTAGACCAAAAAAGCGCATTTCGCCTCCGGATTGTGCAATTTGCCGCCAGATCGCAGAGCTGCGACGACGTGTCATTTGCCTTTTCATAAAACAGATATTTTTATTCGGGCAAGGTTTGGGATCACGCATTAACAGCGCAATCCGACCCTAGGAAGTAAAAGGAGAGCGGACAATGCCAAACGGCACCGTAAAGTGGTTCAACACGACAAAAGGTTATGGATTTATCGCACCCGAAGATGGGGGGGCGGATATTTTTGTGCATATTTCAGCAGTTGAACAATCCGGATTGACCGGGCTTGCCGACGATCAAAAGGTTACATTTGATCTGATCGAAGGGCGCGATGGGCGCAAAATGGCAGGAAGCATCGCCAAAGCAGGCTAATCCCTAGAAATGATTCAAGCACTGCAAAGACGGGACTGAATATGACTATCAGTCCCGGTTGTTTTGCATGCGGCTACGGATCAACTGCATCACGTCAGGTGCCTCGGACGGTTGCTCTTCTAGGTCAGCCGCCAGTTTCTTATTGCGTTCTTGCTTGATCGTAACGACGCCCTGGAACCGCTGCATAAAGACCAAAACCGCCCCCGCGCATTGCAGACTGAAGAACCACAAAAACATCAGCAACGCCAAACCCAAAATCGCCGCACCTTCGATCCCGAAGGCCGCTAGATCGGCAAAGCTGTCGACGCTGTCCATCGTTGCGGCCGTCGCGGCCAGACTTTCCGCGAGACCAAGCTGGATGGTCAGCCAAACAACAAATGGCATCGTAAAGACTGACCCCACATACGACACGAGCACGAGGGCCAGTAACGTGCCAAACCCGTCCCCAAAGCCAAAGAACGGTGTATGGGATCGCCCACCGGGATCGGCACCAATCGACGCGCCCGCAAACGGCACCAGCAGTGCCGTGCGCAAGGCGATCGTTAGCCCGCCGCCAACCACCAGACAGCCAAATGTCAGAACGGGGCTCGCTTCGAACAGGGTAGCAAAAACAACGGCATCTTCGGCACCTTGCATCGCAAGTAGGTCCATGACGTCGAGTGGCGTTGCAAAGACAAATAGCGCCACACACGCCACAAGCATGATCGACACGCACAGCCCTTCAAAAAAGCCATAGCCGATCGCTGGCAACATCAGACCCGCGTATGAATTGCGCGGGCGAACGTCGTGGGCCTGCAAACCGACACGCATGCCGACCATGATCGGGATAACGCTTGATGCCAGACCGAACGCAATCACGAAAATGATCGCAAGGAACGGTGCGAACAAGCCGAAAACAAGGGCAAAAACCACTGCGACGGCACCGAAAACTGCCATTGCAACAATCAGGATCGGCAAGACCAGCAAATAGCGCCACATGATCGCAAACGAGAAAGGGAAGGCTTTGAGGAATATCACGCTAATCTCCGGTAAGTGGCGTGGCGCGATTATGACAACCTGATCGGGGTCATAAAGCGGAAACTCTGCGGCTTTTGTAAGAAGTTGGATGGTTCATTCACCGCGCATGCATGCAGTACAGACGGCAATTGCCGGGTCGGTTGCCAAACGGGCGGGCGCGATTTCGTCGCCGCAGGTGACGCAATACCCGTATTCGTCCGCCGCAATCCGCGCGAGCGCCGCTGCAATCCGTTGCCGCTCTGCCCCGCGCCTGCGCGCTGTGGCTTGGGCCATCGCCTGATTTTGGAGCGCATCCATACGTGACAACCGCCCGACGGCCTGTTGGTCCAAGGCAACCGTTTCTTGCCCCTGCTGACCTGCGGCATCCTCTGCATCAAGGGCAGCTAGGCGGGCATTAAGGGCGGCTGTGGGGTTTGTCACAACCAGATAGCGCGGGCCGCATCGTCCCAGCCAAGCGTCCAACGCGTCCCGTCGGTGATGATGGGGCGGGCCATCAGGGCGGGTTGATCTGCCAGTTGATCCTCTGCCTCGGACTCGCGCATCCATGCGTTCAGGTTGCGATACGCCTGCGATTTGCGGTCCACCAGACTGTCGCCAAATTCAGCAATCAGCGGCGCCCAATCGGCGGCGGACATCGGATCAGCGCGGACATCGCGAAAGGTGACGTCTTGGCCAGCCTCGGCCAGGGCCTTGCGGGCCTTTTTGCAGTCAGAACAGGTGGGCAGGCCATAAAGGATCATGTGGAGTTTCCGGAGTTGTTTGGATGAACGTAGCGGGTTCGGGGCCCTGCCGTCCA
>CBDTYC010000229.1:0-4781 GCA_965364495.1 uncultured Yoonia sp.
TGTCGCACGCGATGCTCTGGTGGCCGTTGTTATCGCGGACGGGGCCGCGCTTTTTATGGCTGTCGGCATGCAAAATCCTGCTTGGGTGTTGATCTTTGTGTTCTTGGGGTCGGTGCTGATGGGCGGACTTGGGATGATTGCAGGCATCTACGCAAATAAATTTGACCAGCTTTCCGCGATCTCCAACTTTCTGATTACGCCTTTGGCGTTCCTGTCAGGCACGTTCTATTCAATCGAAGCGCTTCCGCCGGTGATGCAAACACTTAGCCACGCCAATCCGTTTTTCTACATTATTGACGGCGTCCGGTTCGGCATGATCGGGGTAAGCGACAGCAGCCCCTGGATCGGGGTCGGGGTTGTGGGCTTGGCTTGTGCTCTGGTGCTGGGCGTGTGTCTGCGCTGGATGCACACGGGCTACCGGCTCAAGTCCTGAGGCGGCAGTTAGTAAACGCCGCGCACGGGCACACCGTGTTGGGCCATAACGACGACCAGCGTGTCGACGTCAGGTAGATCACCCGCAAAAACGGCTTCTTCTTCACCGTTTTTGTAAACGAGGGCGATATTCGTTTCATCGCTGATATTCGAAGCGCGCAGATGGGCGATATCGTCCAGCCTGATATAGCGCGGTTTGCGCCACGCAGAGAGTACAAGATACTCCGCGTCAATCTTGATACCATAAACAGGTTTCGGAACGATCATCCATGTCAGGGTAACTGCGGCGGTCACCCATACGAGTGGCATCAGATGATAGGCTTCGTTGAGAACGATAGCCAGGACAAGCACGACTACACCAAAGGCAGCCAGCCAGATAGCACCTCTGCCGGGTGCAATGCGGTACTCGAATACTTCATCCATTGTTTTCGGCTAATGCACAAAGGTGTCTGGATTTGGGCGAAATTGTAGGCATTTGGGCGCGACTTCTTGTCAGGCGCGAACCCGCCGTTCACGCCAAGCCAAGAGCGAAGCTCCGCTCAGAATAATCAAAGCCCCAAGGCCGCTGACCCAATCGGGCCAGACATCGAAGATCAGCAAATCGTAAAGCGTGGCGAAAACCAGTGTGACGTAACTGAAGGGTGTCACAAAACTGGCATCCGCGCGGGCGACCGCGTTGATAAAGCAGGTTTGCGCAGTTGCCATCAAAAAACCAAGCCCCGCCAACGCGCCCCATTGCGCCGTGGTTGGCATGACCCAAACAGGCAGCACCGCAAGCGTTGCGATGCAAAGGCCAAGGGCATTGTTGACAAGCAGGATTTGAAAGGCCGGTTCGCGGTCGGCCAGCTTTTTGATAAAGATCAGCTCCATTCCCATCAGGGATGCGGCGCCCAAAGCAAGAAGACCAGCGGCCTGAAATGTATCCGGACCCGGGCGCAGCAGGACCAATGCGCCAATTAACGCCATGAATGCCGCAAGCCAGCGCCAGCGGCCAACCCGTTCACCCAACAGTGGAATAGCCAGCAGCATTCCAAACACCGGGTTCAGAAAACTGATCGCCGTTGCGTCTGACAAAGGAATATACGCCACAGCTGCAAACATGAGCGTGACACCGCCCCAGCCAAAGAGGGTACGACCGATGTGCAATCGCCAATGCGGGCGCGCAATTCCAGGCCGGAATGCAGCGGCAGCCGTCGCAATGGCCGCGAAGGCAAACAGGAACCGCCCGTGCGAGATCTGTAGCGGATGCAGTGCCGGACCAAGCAAATCCGTCCCCAGCGATTTGGCCATGATCATGGTTCCCGCAATGAATGCGGTCGCTGTCAGCATCAAAACGACAGCGAGAGGTGGGTTTTGCACATGGAGGCTCATGATTGATCAGTGGACGGGCATCCGGATTGACGCAAGCGGATATTGTGTCCGACTGCGCCACAAAAGCAGAACGCAGCTTGGGGCTTTCTTTTCAAAAAAATACGGGCTAGCAATCCGGCATGATGATGCAACAAACATATATGATCCGACGCCGACGCTAATTCGCGCCACTGTTTGTCACGTCTCTTTTAACCCTCTATCATTGTTGACACACCCCGTGCAGTCCTGCACCAATCGGGCTTATCCTTAAGGAAGATTGCGATGATCACTTCTATTCTGCCAACTTATTCACGTGCCCCGCTGACATTCGTGTCCGGCGCTGGCTCTTGGCTTGTAGAAAGTGATGGTCGACGCTTTCTGGATTTGGGTGCGGGCATCGCGGTAAACGCACTGGGTCACGCGAATCCGGCCTTGGTCGCGGCCCTGACCGAGCAGGCGGGCGCACTTTGGCACGTGTCCAACCTTTACAACATTCCCGCGCAGCAAAAACTTGCTGACGCTCTTGTGGCCCAGACTTTTGCCGATACCGTGTTCTTCACAAATTCCGGCACTGAAGCCTGCGAATTGGCCGTGAAAATGGCGCGCAAATACTGGTACGACAAAGGTGCGCCGGACCGGACCGAGATCATCACCTTTTCAGGGTCTTTCCATGGCCGTTCCAGCGCGGGCATCGCCGCCGCCGGTTCAGAGAAAATGACCAAGGGCTTCGGACCGCTTTTACCCGGCTTTACGCATCTGGATTTCGGTGATCATGCGGCGCTGCAAGCGGCAGCCACTGACCAGATCGCGGCAATCATGGTCGAGCCGATTCAGGGCGAAGGCGGTATCCGCCCGTTGCCGGACGTTTGCCTGAAAGGCTTGCGTGATCTTTGCGACGAGCACGGCATCTTGTTGATTCTGGACGAGGTCCAGTGCGGCATGGGCCGTACAGGCAAGCTTTTTGCGCATGAATGGGCGGGGATCACGCCTGACATTATGATGGTCGCGAAAGGGATCGGCGGGGGCTTTCCACTTGGTGCCGTTCTGGCCACGGAAAACGCAGCCTCTGGCATGACCGCAGGCACCCACGGGTCAACCTATGGCGGCAATCCACTGGCCTGTGCGGTTGGCGCAAAGGTGATGGAGATCGTCGGCGACGATGCGTTCCTTGCCGAAGTAAACCGCAAGGCGGCATTGATGCGGCAAAAGCTGGAGGGGTTGGTCGCCGCCCACCCGACAATCCTTGAAAGTGTGCGCGGATCAGGTCTGATGCTGGGCCTCAAATGCAAGGCCACCAACAGTGACCTTGTCAAAGCGGGCTATGATAAGGGGATCTTATGCGTTCCTGCGGCCGATAACGTCGTGCGGCTATTGCCTGCGCTGAACATCACTGACGACGATATCGCAGAAGCAATCGCACGGCTTGATGCCGCTGCCACGGACCTAGAGGCTGGCTGATGCGCAATTTCGTCTTCCGCAAGATCAAGACGACGGATATGCCACTGATGCGCCGCTGGCTAGAGGCGCCCCACGTCAAGGCGTGGTGGCCTGATGCGGATGAACGGATTTCTTTGATGCTGGAAGACATGGACGATCCCCAGATCAACATGATGTTGGTTTGCCTGATCGACCATCCGTTTGCGTATATTCATGACTATGACGCAAGGGCCTACGGGCAGCCGCAGTTCGCTGATCTGCCTTCGGGCGCGCGGGTGATGGACAGTTTTGTAGGCGATGCCAACTTTATGGGGCAGGGTCATGCAGCGGCGTATATCAGTGCGCGTGTGCGCGATCTCAGGGCCCATTATCCTATGGTTGCGGTCTGTCCGAATACGAAAGACACCCATGCGATCAATATTTACAATCAGGCAGGCTTTCGGAAACGACGATTGGTCGCGGCGCGCAGTGGCCGCCTTGTCCAAGTCATGACCCATATTTGAATGATCGGGCCAAAAGCCCCAATAAAAGCGAAGTAAATGAACCACTTTCTAGATATCCACACAACGCCGAGCGATCAGTTGCGGCAGATCATCGACAATGCGCAGGCGATGAAAACCGCGCGCGCAGGCAAACCCAAAGGCACTCTTGATGCGGACCAGCCGCTTGCCGGACATATGGTCGCGCTGATTTTCGAAAAGCCGTCAACCCGCACGCGTGTATCGTTTGACGTCGGTGTGCGGCAGTTGGGCGGGCAAACCCTCGTGCTGTCTGGCGCTGATATGCAGCTTGGGCATGGCGAAACGATCGCTGACACGGCACGCGTCCTGTCACGCTACGTTGACCTGATCATGATCCGCACGTTCGAGGAACAGACCCTGCTTGATATGGCCGAATACGCGACTGTGCCTGTGATTAACGGGCTCACAAACCGGACCCACCCTTGCCAGATCATGGCTGACATCATGACGTTCGAAGAACACAACGGCCCGATCAAGGGCAAAAAGGTTGTGTGGTCCGGCGACGGCAACAATGTTTTTGCAAGCTTTGCCCATGCGGCCAAGCAGTTCGACTTTGATCTTGTTTTTACAGGTCCGCCTCCGCTTGATCCGGAGCCGGCGCTGGATGGGCTCTATACCACGGTGCGCGACCCGAACGAGGCCGTGCAGGGCGCTGATCTGGTGGTCACTGATACTTGGGTCAGTATGCATGATCCGCAATCTGCGCGCGAACGGCGGCACAACCAGCTGCGCGGCTATCAGGTGAACGACGCACTGATGGCCAAGGCCAAAGATGATGCATTGTTCATGCACTGCCTGCCCGCTCACCGCGATGACGAAGCGACCAGCAGCGTGATGGATGGCCCGAACTCGGTGATTTTCGACGAGGCCGAAAACCGGCTACATGCGCAAAAAGCAATCATGCGGTATTGTCTGGGCGTCTAGATCGGCATGCCGCGCACCAACCGGGGGAGTTTGCGGCTGGTCAAGATCCATCAGTTCACGGACCACAGGCTTGGGTAAGAAAGACTTGCCTAGGCTTCGCTTTTCATCGCGCGATAG
>CBDTYC010000230.1:0-4749 GCA_965364495.1 uncultured Yoonia sp.
CCTCCCCTTCCCCCCACGCGCGCGTGGCCACGGCGCCAATCGCGTAAAGCAGACCGCCGCCAATCGGCAGGAACGCCACCAGATCAATGTTGTCCGGGTCAGGGCGGATCACCATCAACGCACCGAGAAAGCCCATCAAGATAGCAGCCAGATGGACAGGCCCGATACGCTTGCCTTGAAACACCGCCGCGATCAGCACCACGAACAAAGGCGCGGTGAACAATCCCGCTACGACAACACCGATCGGCAGGATCGAAAGGCAGCCAAAATAGATCAGCATCGACATCGCCTGGATCACGCTACGGGCCAGCACCGCCATCGGGCGCCGCGGGCGCAGGGTGCCAAATCCTAGCGTGGCAATAATGACCATCGCGAAAAGAACCATCGCCCCTCGGACAAAGTGAAACTGCCACAGCGAACTGTCAGCCGACACATAGGCCACAAAATTATCGCTTAGGCCCAGCGTCGCCATGCCCGCCAGAATGAAAAACACGGCACGGCCAGAGGCCACAGTCTGAGACATCGGTTCGTCCTTCGGATTACTTTCCGACTTCCAATGTCATGAAGTTGAAGCAATACTCCACCCTCAATGCGACGCCAATTGCGGGAGTGCGACATGGGCTGGATGAGGGACGAAACAGGATTGGAGAAACGGGCCGCGAATTACGTGTCCCTGACGCCACTGTCACACCTGCAACGCGCGGCACTGGTTTTCGCCAAACGCGAGGCAATTGTTTATGGCGAAACCCGCCTGACATACGCAAAATATTACCGCCGCGTCTCGCGGTTGGCCTCTGCGCTCGCCAAAATGGGCGTACAACCCGGTGATGTGGTCTCGACGATCCTTCCTAACGTCCCCGCGCAGGCCGAAGCCGCATTCGGTATCCCGGCCTGTGGCGCGGTGCTGAACACGATCAACACCCGCCTTGATGTTGATACGGTGGCCTACATCTTCGATCATGGCGAAGCAAAAGTGGCCTTGGTCGACAGCCAATTCATGCCGCTTGCCATGGCCGCAGCCGAACTGATGGAAGGGACGCCGCCGGTTATCATCGAAGTTCCCGACGATCAGGCCGGCGTGCCAGCCATGAGCGATCACCAGAACTACGAGGATTTCCTCAAACTTGGCGATCCGGACTTTGCCTGGATTCTGCCGGTGGACGAATGGGAAAGCCTTGCGCTGAACTATACGTCGGGCACGACCGGACGGCCCAAAGGGGTCGTTTACCACCACCGCGGCGCTTATCTGATGACAATGGGCACGCCGATCAGTTGGGAACTGCCGCTGTTCATGCGCTATCTGCAAATCGTGCCGCTGTTTCACTGCAACGGGTGGAACCACACATGGATGATACCCGCTTTGGGCGGGACAGTTATCTGCTGCCGCGATGTCTCGGCCAAAGCGATCTACGATGCCATCGGTCTGGAGGGCGTGACCCATTTCGGCGGCGCCCCGATTGTATTGAACCTGATTGTAAACGCCAAAGATGCCGACCGGCGCAAGTTTGACCACACCGTCGAAGTCTTCACCGCAGGCGCACCGCCCGCGCCGGCAACACTGGCTGCGATTGGGAAACTGGGCTTCAACGTCAAACAGGTTTACGGCCTGACGGAAACCTACGGGCACGTGACCGAATGCATCTGGGACAGCGACTGGGACGCGCTGCCGCTGGAAGAACAGGCAGCCATCAAAGCCCGCCAAGGCGTTGCATTCCCGATGATGGAAGATGTCACGGTGGTCGACAATACCATGGGCCAAGTCGCCCGCGACGGGGCAACCCAAGGCGAGATCGTGATGCGTGGCAATGCCGTAATGAAGGGCTACCTCAAGAACGCGGACGCCACGGAAAAGGCCTTTGCAGGCGGGTATTTCCACTCCGAAGATCTGGCGATCCAGCATCCCGACGGGTCAATCCAGATTTCGGACCGGGCCAAGGATATCATTATCTCGGGCGGCGAAAACATCAGCTCGGTTGAAGTCGAAGGCGCTCTGATGAGCCACGCGGCGGTCAACCTCTGCGCTGTCGTGGCCAAACCTGACGATAAATGGGGCGAGGTTCCTTGCGCCTTCATCGAACTCAAGGACGGCGCACAGGCAACCGAAGCCGAAATCATTGCCTTTGCCCGCGAAAGACTGGCAGGGTTCAAATGCCCCAAACGGGTGGTGTTCCAGGACCGGCCGAAAACATCGACAGGAAAGATCCAGAAGTTCGAACTCAGGACCTTTGCCAAAACGCTCTGACGGCGGGAACCCATCCCCAACATCTTCTTATTCCCGAAAAAACTTCCCCCGGAGGGTCCTGCCCGCGATGAAATCACCACCCGCTTGCGGTGTTTCGCGGATGACAAGGCAGGCCCTTCTCGCTACCTTGTCGAAAAAGGCAGTTTGGGCAGATGACAGCACTCGATCGATACGTGCGATTGGAAAGTGACGCGCTCTGGCGTGCCAGTCCTGATGCGCAGCGACGCGATGTGACAATCGCCTTCGGGGACGCCACTTTGGTGATCACCGATAACGCCGCCCGCCCGCTTGCACATTGGTCATTGCCTGCCCTGATCCGCCAGAACACCACGGATACCCCCGCGATCTATGCGCCCGACGAAGCCGCCAGCGAACTTCTGGAAATCAGCGACCCCATGATGATCGAGGCAATCGAGGAAGTGCGCAAAGCGTTGGCGAAATCACGGCCCCGCCCGGGGAAGTTGCGGCATTGGCTGACAGGCGCGCTGATCACGGTCACCGCACTTTTAGCGGTTTTCTGGCTCCCGGATGCACTGATGCGGCAGACGCTGGCGGTCGTGCCGTTTCCCAAGCGTGTCGAAATCGGAACAGCCATGTTGGGCTATATGCAGCCTAAAACGGGCACGGCTTGCCGGTCAGTTCGTGCAGATGCCGCCACGACCCGTTTTGCACAAAGGCTTTTCGGGACAGAGACCAAAAGCCGTATCATTATCGTGCCACAACTGGAGCAAGCCGCACTTGCCCTGCCCGGTGGCGTCATCGTCGTTGATGCGGCAATACTGCCACGCGCCGATGACCCTGCCGCTGCGGCAGGTTTCATCCTCGCCAGCCGTGCCGCAATGATCCACCTGGATCCACTCGAGGAACTCTTGCGCGCGGCGGGTCTGGGCACGACCTTCCGGCTGCTGACAACCGGCAGCATTCCTGAAAGCATTCTCAATGAAAACGCCCAGAACCTTGTCACCGCACAGGCACCACGGCCCGATGCCGCTACATTGCGTGACATGCTCGCTGCGGCCCAAATTCCGCAAGGCCCCTACCGCGCAGCGTCAGACAGGCATAGCGGCAACACCCCCGACCTCGGGACGGACCCGATGGAGGGTCAACCTGTCCCGCTGATCCTGAATGACAGTGACTGGGTCACCCTGCGCAATATCTGCAACGCCTAGGGTTACTTGGTGCCAAACATCCGGTCGCCCGCATCCCCTAGACCCGGAACAATATAGCCGTTTTCGTTCAGATGACTGTCAATCGCGGCGGTCACAATCGGCACATCGGGGTGCGCCTCTTTCATACGTGCAATCCCTTCGGGTGCGGCAAGCAAGCACAAAAACCGTATGTTGGTTGCGCCAGCTTTCTTCAGAAGATCAATCGCCGCAACAGAGGAATTGCCCGTTGCTAGCATCGGATCAACCGCAATCACCAAACGATCCTGCAACTCTGTCGGAACCTTGAAATAATACTGCACCGGTTGCAGTGTTTTCTCGTCACGGTACAAGCCAACAAAACCGACGCGGGCCGAGGGTATCAATTCCAGAACGCCGTCCAGCAACCCGTTGCCAGCCCGCAAGATCGACACAAGCGCAAGCTTTTTGCCATCAATCACCGGGGCATCCATCGTTTCCATCGGTGTTTCGATCCGGCGGGTTGTCATGGGCAGGCCGCGTGTGACCTCATAGGCAAGCAACTGGCTGATTTCCCGAAGGAGCTGCCGGAAAACAGCCGTTGATGTATCCTTTTGCCGCATCAACGTCAGCTTATGCTGGACCAGCGGATGGGTGACGTGGGTGACGTGATCGTTCATTGTGCAGGCTCCAACCTTTTTGCCACGCGGGCGCGGGTATCTTCGTCGCAAAAGGCCGCGGCCAATGCGGTTTCGTTAATTGCGCGAAAATCGTCCTCATCCCACCCGAAAGTGCGGTTCAGCAACTCATATTCGGCAGTCATCGTGGTGTGAAAGAATGGCGGATCATCGGTCGACACGGTCACCTTTACGCCAGCATCGCGTAGCTTGACGATAGGGTGCCTGTCCCAGCTATCGACCGCTTTCAAGACCACGTTCGATCCCGGGCACACCTCGAGCACGATGTCCTTTTCAACAATCTCTTGCAGCAGGCGTTGGTCTGCAATCGCCCCGATGCCGTGACCGACACGTGTAACGCCCAGATCGCGGATGGTCTCGGCCACCATCGTAGGTCCGCCCCATTCACCCGCATGGCAGGTCAGCGGCAAACCCGCTTCGCGCGCCATATCAAAGCTGTATGCATAATCAGCCGGACGCCCTGC
This sequence comes from uncultured Yoonia sp., assembly GCA_965364495.1. GTDB lineage: Bacteria > Pseudomonadota > Alphaproteobacteria > Rhodobacterales > Rhodobacteraceae > Yoonia. The sequence goes on from CBDTYC010000230.1 coordinate 4,529, forward strand.
CATTTCACCACCTGCCATGCCGTAGCCCGTGATGAAATCACCAAAGGTCTCGACGGAACGCAACCATCCGGTTCCGCGGTTTACGTGGAGTCGGCCGTTCTTCACTGAGAAACGGCCATCATTCTGAATCTCCCAGCCGGCCAGCGTCCTGCCGTTGAACAAGTCAACGCGCTCGGGAAATTCGTCCTTCCAGGCCGGTTGATTGTTTCGAGCTTGGGTGG
>CBDTYC010000231.1:0-4746 GCA_965364495.1 uncultured Yoonia sp.
GTCGGCCACTCTGAAGGGATCAATATCGAGTTCGAAGAGTATCTTGACGAGGATGAATCCCGCGACATCCTGCGCGAAGCACCCGGTGGCATGGTGATCGATAAACGTGAAGATGGTGGCTATGTCACACCTATCGAATGTGTCGGCGATTTCGCCACATTCATCAGCCGTATCCGTCAGGACAGCACAATCGACAATGGTCTGAACTTGTGGTGCGTGTCGGACAACCTGCGCAAAGGTGCTGCGTTGAACGCAGTCCAAATCGCAGAGCTGCTGGGCCGCGAGTGTCTGAAAAAGGGCTAAGCCCATTTGATCTGAATTCTGAAAGGGCGTCCAACTGGGCGCCCTTTCTGCGTTAAAGGCGGAATATTTCCACCGATTGCCAAGGATCATTCCCTGCGATCCGTCAAACGCAGTATGATCATCCTAAGCACACCGCAGGAGGCTACCTATGTTTCGCCCACTTTTTACAACCAGCATGCTTGTTCTGGCGCACCCCGGCTTTGCTGACACTTTCACCGCAGAGCCCCGCGTGGATATGGTCACGATCTATCCCGGACTTGCCAGTGTTTCGCGTCTGATCACATTGGACCTGCCAGCTGGACAGCATGACATCATCGTGCCGGACCTGCCGCAGGGCTTGTCGTCGCAAGGGCTGCGGATATCCGCTCCGTCAGGCACACAGATCGGTGCCGTTAACCTTGCCTATGATCGTTTGCCTGTGACGCCAGACCTGACCGCGCCAGCGATCGTGGCCGCCAAAGCAGAGGTGGAGCGGCTCGAGGCTGTTTTGCGCGACAATGACGCGGCAATCGCGGTGATCCGCCTGCGGGTTGCAGCGGCTGATGCGCAGATTGCGTTTTTGCAGAACCTTGCGCGGGAACGCGCGGGTGACGCGTTAAGCGATGGGTCAATCGCGAACATTCAGGCGCTGGCCCAGATGGTTGGCACGGAAACGCTCGCCGCCCTTCAGACAGCCTTTGATGCCGAGCAAGAGGCGAAAGCGGCAGAACGTGCCCGTCAGGACAACGTCGATGCGCTTGATGCTGCGCGTCAGGCGCTTGCCGCGCTGATGGCGCCGGAACAGGATGGTTCGGTTTTGACCTTCACGTTGAATGCGGCAGAGGCAGGGGCCTACACGGTCGATATCAGCAGTCTGGAAGGTTTTGCCAACTGGTCACCCGTCTATGACATGCGCCTGACAACAAAAGAGCAGGCAGCGTTGGACATCGACCGTGGCGTCGTGATCAGCCAGCAAACTGGTCAGGATTGGAATGATGTAAAGTTGGTCCTGTCAACTGCCCGCCCCGGTGAACAGACCGCCCCCGGCGAGGTTTGGCCACAGCCGCGCAGGATCATTTCCAAGGATGATCTGGATCGCGAACGCGGTGTGAATATGCTGTCGGACGACGTGCAAAGCTTTGCGCGATCTGGCGCGGTTATGATGGAAGAGGCCCTGGCAGCACCCATGGCGGTGACGGCGCAGGCGGACTTTAGCGGTGCGACGGTGACCTATGCCTATCCGGGCCGCGTCACGATCCGCAATGGCGTCGACGATTTGCGGCTAGCCTTGGATACTCTCAGCTTTGACGCGGAAGTCTGGGCCGAAGCGGTCCCAAGCCGCGATAGTATCGCATACAGGATGGCCGAGTTTACCAACACGACCGACGAAGTGTTGTTGCCGGGCCAGGCGTTGCTTTTCGCTGACGGTACAATGATTGGTTTTGACCAGATGCCCTTGCTGGCTGCAGGGGCTGATCAGCAACTGGGTTTTGGCCCCTTGGACGGTCTGCGACTGACACGTGCCATGCCGCGCAAGTCCGAAGGGGACGTCGGTGTTTTCACCAGCGCCAACCAGCTCAACGAACGTGTCGTCATGACGGTCGAGAACCTGACCGGACGGGACTGGACCTTGCTGCTGCGTGACGCATTTTCCTATTCCGAGCAGGACGATCTAGAGGTCGAACTGAAGACAACGCCAACCGCTACCCGTATCAATCCGGAAGGACGCCGTGGCATACTTGAGTGGGATCTGGAAATGGCTGCGGGTGCCAAGCAAGAGGTTGTCGTGGACTACACCCTGACATGGCCAAGCGATTATGTGTTGCAGTAAGGTGGACCGTGATCCACCTTACTTTGCTAATCACATGTTGGGATAGTTCGGGCCGTCGCCGCCTTGCGGAACTGTCCAGGTGATGTTCTGGCTCGGGTCTTTGATATCGCAGGTTTTGCAGTGCACGCAGTTCTGGAAATTGATCTGGAACTTCGTCTCTGCGCCTGTCCCGACAAACTCGTAGACGCCAGCCGGACAATACCGCGCGGAAGGGCCTGCATATTTCGCAAGGTTCACGCTGACCGGTACATCAGGATCGGTTAGGTGCAGGTGCGCAGGCTGGCTTTCTTCGTGGTTGGTAAAGCTGAAGGACACGTTCGTCAGCCGGTCAAACGATAGCGTACCATCCGGTTTAGGATAGGTGATTTCCTTGTGCTTGCTTGCGGCTTCGGTTGCCTCTGCATCCGATTTTCCGTGCGAGAGCGTGCCCAGAACACCGATGCCGAAGGTGTTCATCCACATGTCCATGCCGCCTATGCCAAGCGAAGCCAACAGGCCGTACTTGGACCATAGCGGCTTTACGTTGCGGACTTTCTTTAGATCATTGCCGATCTCGCCCTTGCGCACGGCGTCATCGTAGCCTTGCAGCAAATCGCCGCTACGGTTTGCTTTGATGGCTTCAACGGCGGCCTCTGCGGCGGCAATGCCTGACAGCATCGCGTTGTGATTGCCCTTGATGCGCGGCACGTTGACCATGCCAGCGGCGCAACCCAAAAGCGCACCGCCCGGGAATTCAAGCTGCGGCATGGACTGGAAACCGCCTTCAGAAATTGCACGCGCACCATAGGCCACGCGTTTTCCGCCCTTCAACAGCTCTGCGACCATCGGGTGATGCTTGAACTGCTGGAATTCCATGTATGGGAACACGTGCGGGTTCTTGTAGTTCAGATGAACGACGAAACCGACATAGACCTGATTGTTTTCAAGGTGATAGATAAACGATCCACCCCCTGCTTTGCTTTCCAACGGCCAGCCCATCGTGTGGGTCACGGTGCCTTCACGGTGCTTTGCAGGGTCGATTTCCCAGATTTCTTTCATGCCCAGACCGTACTTCTGAACGTCGGAATTTGCGGCCAGATCATATTTCGCGATGACCTGTTTGGACAGTGACCCGCGCACGCCTTCACCCAGAAAAACGTATTTGCCGTGCAGTTCCATACCTGGTTCATAAGATGGACCTTGCGTGCCGTCGGCGTTCTTGCCGAACTCGCCTGCGACCACGCCTTTGACTTCGCCGTTTTCGCCGTAAACCAGCTCGGAACATGCCATGCCGGGGAAAATCTCGACGCCCATTTCTTCGGCTTGCTCTGCCATCCAGCGACAGACATTGCCCATCGACACGATGTAGTTGCCGTGATTGTTCATCAGGGGCGGCATCAGGATGTTGGGGATGCGCAGTTGGCCTGCTTCGCCCAACATGTAGAAATTATCTTCTTTTACGGGCACGTTCAAAGGCGCGCCCTTTTCTTTCCAGTCAGGGATCAGTGTGTTCAATCCTGTGGGGTCAAGGACCGCGCCAGACAGGATGTGCGCGCCAACTTCGGACCCTTTTTCAAGGACAACAACATTCAGATCGGCATCCAGTTGCTTGAGCCGGATCGCTGCGGACAGACCAGCAGGACCTGCGCCGACGATGACGACGTCGTATTCCATTGCTTCGCGTTCAATCTCGGCCATCGGTCAATCCTTCACACTCTTGGGCGGTTGCCCTTTTATTTACATTCGGCCACGGTTATCTCAAGGAAAAACACGGGGCAATCAAGACACGACGTCAAATCCGGCTCTCGCGACATGAAAGCGCGTGAATGCCTTGACACTGGGCGTTCAAGATAGGCTATGAACATTCGATTGACACTAATTGCCCCGGGAGGGGATGAACGATGGACAAGATACCACTGACACGCGCCGGGTTTGACAAACTGGACGCCGAACTCAAGCACCTGAAATCCGTTGAACGCCCGGCGATCATCCGCGCGATTTCCGATGCACGCGAGCATGGCGATTTGTCAGAGAACGCAGAATACCATTCTGCCAAGGAAAAGCAGTCGTTCATCGAAGGCCGGGTGAAAGAGCTGGAAGGCGTTATTTCGCTCGCGGATGTGATTGACGTTGCCAAACTGTCGGGCACGGTCAAATTCGGCGCACGTGTAAATCTTGTCGACGAAGATACCGACGAGGAAAAAACCTATCAGATCGTCGGCGAATACGAGGCAGACATCGAAAACGGCAAGCTGAACATGAAATCGCCCTTGGCGCGCGCCCTGATCGGCAAGGATGAAGGCGACAGTGTCGAGGTGCGGACCCCGGGCGGTGTGCGCAGCTACGAGATTTTATCGATCGACTTTAAATAGAAAGCGCGCAAACGATGGCGCCTCAACGCAACAATGACGCGGCCCACGCGGCTGACAGCCTAACCAAAAGCGAACTGATTGCTTTTGGTATTGCTGTTGGCTGGTTTGCAATGGTCGGGCTTTTCTTTTGGATGTTGCCGTCCTCCGAGGTGACTACTGGCCCTGATGCAAAGTTGCGTTGGGTGATGATGTTGATCGCAATTTTCATGCCAATCGGTTTGATCTGGGTCGCGGCGGCAGTGGCGCGGTTTTCCCGTACTGTTCGCGAGGAATCGTTTCGGG
>CBDTYC010000232.1:0-4742 GCA_965364495.1 uncultured Yoonia sp.
AAGAAGTGGATCTCGTGGTGTCGTCCGATCCCCCAGATCTGCCCGAGACTGACTTTACGCCGCTCTTTGACTATGAACCGGTGTTTGTGGCCTCGTCTTCGCATCCTTTGGCCCAAAAGGATGTCATCGAAGCTGAGGACTTTCGTGGCGAGACCTTGATTACCTATCCCGTTGATCGCGCCCGCTTGGATATTTTCTCGCAACTCCTGACGCCTGCAAAGGTTGAACCGGCGGCGGTGCGGCAGGTTGAATTGACAGCCGTGATACTGCTGCTGGTCGCATCTAATCGCGGTGTTGCGGTGCTGCCTGACTGGGTTGTCGGACAGGTTCGCTATAGTTCTGACTATGTGACCCGCCCGATTACCAAGCAGGGCATCACGCGGCGGCTTTATGCGGCCACACGCGCCGAAGATACCAGCCGCCCGTTCATGGCCCATTTGATCCGCTTGGCCCGTCAGGAGGCGGTGAAACTGCAACGCGCCTGAAGCACTTGCCTCGCGCGGATTAGGGGCCTATACGCCGCCTCTATCCCGAACCAAGGACGACCGATATGGCTGGCAGCGCAAACCTGAACGTGATGATGAAAACCGCCCGAAAAGCGGGGCGCGGGTTGCTTAAGGACTTCGGCGAGGTCGAGAACCTGCAGGTCAGCACAAAAGGCCCCGGCGACTTTGTGAGCCGTGCGGACAAAGCCGCAGAGGCCATGATCAAAGAGGAATTGATGCATGCCCGCCCGTCCTACGGGTTCTTGGGCGAAGAGGGCCAAGAGATCGAAGGCGAAGACCCGACCCGCCGCTGGATCGTGGACCCGCTAGATGGGACAACGAATTTCCTGCACGGATTGCCGCATTGGGCCGTTTCTATTGCATTGGAACACAAGGGCCAGATCGTGGCCGGTGTGATCTATGACCCGACCAAGGACGAGATGTTCTATGCTGAAAAGGGTGCAGGTGCGTGGCTGAACGAAAGCCGCCTGCGCGTTTCAGGTCGTCACCGCATGATCGAAAGCATTTTTGCGACCGGTCTGCCCTTTGCTGGCCGCGCCGACTTGCCAGAGACGCTGCAAGACCTTGCACGGATTCTGCCAGCCTGCGCTGGCGTACGCCGGTTTGGCGCAGCAGCGTTGGATTTGGCCTATGTCGCGGCTGGCCGCTATGACGGGTTCTGGGAACGCGGTCTGCATTCTTGGGACATCGCTGCAGGCATCGTGATTGTTCGCGAAGCGGGGGGCATTGTCGAGCCTTTGAAAATCGGTGGCGATATTATGGCTGACGGCCAGATGATCTGCGCGAACGAGCCCATTTTCGAAACGTTCGCCAAAGTAATCCGGAAGTCCTAGCGCCTCACAATCGGGATATTGCTGCGGGTATAGGTCGCCTCTGGGTGGGGTGGATGTCCGTGTGTTTTGCGCCAGAATACCAGGCCGCCGCGCTTGAGCCACAGCGGCAGCGTAAAAATAAACCCGATCACAAATCCCCCCGCATGCGCCCAATACGCCACGCCGCCCATAGAGGTGTCGAGGTTGATCCCGCTAAATAGTTGTATTGCAAACCACAGCCCCAGCATGATCCATGCAGGGATTGGCAGGATGCGAAAGAACACGATGAAAAAGATAAAGATATCAACCCGTGCTTTGGGAAACAGCAACAAGTAGCCGCCCATGATGCCTGCAATTGCGCCAGAAGCTCCGACGGTTGGAATTTGCGATACCGGATCGGCTGCGACCTGTGCCAAACTCGCGCCGATACCGCAAAGCAAATAGAAGATCAGGAAAGGGATATGGCCCATCTCATCTTCCAGGTTGTCCCCGAAAATCCACAAGAAAAGCATGTTGCCTGCAAGGTGCATCAATCCGCCATGCAGAAAGACGGAAGTGACCAAGGCGGGGTAATTCTCGCCGTTGCTGAGACGGAAGGGCAGCAAAGCGTAGTCAAAATAGAACGCCGACAAATCACGGTCGGTCTGCAATAGCGCCAGCCCGCCCAAGAAAATCGCCACATTCAGGACGATCAGGCAGAGCGTTACATAGGGCGTGCGCGCAGAGGGGTTGTGGTCGCGGATTGGGAACATTCCGCGACCGTCCCTGATGCAGGCTTCGTGGTCAAGTGGTCGCTTGCTCTGCCACCTCTGCAAGCAGTGCAGCGTTTCCGCCGGCTGCTGTTGTGTCGACGCAGACATGGCGCTCATGCAGGACATGCGCGGCATCAGGCATGCCCGTTACCAGACCCGTGATCGGCCCGCTTCGTTGGCTCAGCGCTGTTTCGATCTGGTGGCCCGTCTGTTGATCGCCCCACCAGATCACACCGGCAAGTGGCTTGATACCGGCAAGTGTCGCGGGTGGAATAGCGCCGTCAGCCGCGATCCCGATACCGCCAAGCGCATTGACTGCCGCCACCTGTTTTGCTGCTGCAGCCTTGCCAGGCCCCATGCACAGGATCGGTCCACGCGCGTGGGTGCTGTGACGATTCGATTCGCCCGTCGGACCAGGCAGGTCAGTGACCGGATGGCTGAAGGCTTCTTTGCCTGACGAGAGCGCTGCATTTAGGGTCGTCAGGTCTGCGTCTTTGTCCCACACGTCGTCTGATTGTGCGGGCTCTGATGCGGTAAAGCGCGGCAGATAGTGCGGGCCGCCTGCTTTGGGCCCAGTACCAGACAGGCCTTCGCCGCCAAAAGGCTGGCTGCCGACAACTGCGCCGATCTGGTTGCGGTTGACGTAGATGTTGCCAGCTTTGACCTGTTCCACGATTGTCTGCACGCGGTCATCAATCCGCGTATGAAGTCCGAATGTCAGTCCGTAGCCGGTGGCGTTGATTTCGGCGACAACTTTGTCCAGTTCGTTCGACCTGAACGTGGCGACATGCAGGACAGGACCGAAGATTTCCTTTGTCATTTCTGCAATTCCATTGACGCGGATCGCCGTTGGCGCGATGAAATGGCCGTTCTGTGGCGCCTTGATCTGGTGGATGATCCGTCCATCCGTGGTTGCTTGCGCGATGTGATCGGCGATGACCTTGTGGGCTGCGGCATCAATCACGGGGCCGACATCAGTGGACAGGTGCCATGGATCGCCGACGCTCAGTTCGTTCATCGCACCTTTGAGCATCTTAAGCAGGCCATCCGCGATATCTTCCTGGACATAAAGACACCGCAGGGCTGAACACCGCTGACCCGCAGAACGGAAAGCCCCGTTGATAATGTCGCGCACTGCATGTTCGGGCAGGGCGGTGCTGTCCACGATCATCGCATTCAGGCCGCCGGTTTCCGCAATCAGTGGCGTACCGGGTGCGCAATGTGCGGCCATGTTGGCACGAATCTTGAGCGCGGTCGCCGTAGAGCCTGTAAAGGCCACGCCATTTATGCGCGGGTCACCCGTTAGCGCGGCACCAACTGCACCGCCACCCGGCAGCAATTGCAGGCTGGCAGCAGGCACGCCTGCTTTGTGCAGCATGGCGATCGCGCGGGTGGCGATGATGGGGGTTTGTTCGGCAGGTTTGGCAAGAACTGCGTTCCCAGCGGCCAATGCCGCAGCGATCTGGCCCGTGAAAATTGCCAGAGGAAAGTTCCACGGGCTGATGCAGGTCCATATTCCGCGGGCCAGGTGCGTCGGTTGTGCCTGGGCTGCGTAGTAGCGCAGGAAATCCACCGCCTCGCGCAGTTCAGCCACTGCATCGGGCAATGCCTTGCCTGCCTCGCGGGTCAGAATCGCGAAAATCTCGTCTGCTTGGGCCTCGTAGGCATCTGCCGCCGCGTTCAAGACCGCTGCGCGCGTCGCAACATCAGCGGCCCAAGGCTGTGCAGCGTTTAGGGCTGCATCAATATCGGCCTGCGTTGACTGCTGAACGTGGCCCACCAAGGCGCCAGCTTTTGCGGGGTTGGTAACGGGCTGCGGATCGTCGAGCTTTTCGCGTTCGTATGCAGGATTTGATGCAGTCAACGGATGTGCGGTGAATTCGAATTCCTCGAACGGTGCTCGGCCATTGGAGATCGCTTCGAGTGTCGGGGTATGGGTCAGGTCCCAGCCTTTCGAATTGCGACGCTCTGGCTGATAAAGATCAGGGCCTTTGGGCAAGCTTGGCGTGCTGCCGAGGTGGTCAAAGGGGCAGGCAGCGACCGTTTCAGGGCTCACGTCCTCATCGACAATCTGGTTCACAAAGCTCGAGTTGGCTCCGTTTTCAAGCAGGCGCCGCACTAGGTAGGCAAGCAGGTCTTCGTGTGCGCCCACAGGGGCGTAGATGCGGCAGCGGGTGTTCTGTTCCTTGAGAACAATCACATGCAGCGTTTCGCCCATTCCGTGCAGGCGCTGGAACTCGAATGCGTCCGGTCCACAGCCTTCTTGGGTCGCGATATCGAGCACGGCTTGAACGGTATGTGCATTGTGGGTCGCAAATTGTGGATAGATGCGGTCGGTCATACCCAGCAATTTGCGTGCGTTGCTGATATAGCTGATGTCGGTGTGGTTCTTGGAGGTGAACACCGGAAATCCGTCGATCCCTTCGACTTGGGCGCGTTTGATCTCGGCATCCCAGTATGCACCTTTTACAAGGCGGACCATGATTTTGCGGTTCAGTCGCGTCGCAAGATCATAGAGGTAGTCAAGTACGAGTGGTGCGCGTTGCCCGAACGCCTGCACGACAACGCCGAAACCTTCCCAGCCAGCCAGTGCAGGTTCGGAAAGGACCGCAGTGATGCCATCAAGTGATAGCGAAAGTCGGTCGGCTTCTTCCGCGTCAATGTTAAAGCCC
>CBDTYC010000233.1:0-4741 GCA_965364495.1 uncultured Yoonia sp.
CCAAACATCTGCAAGAGATGGCCCGAATGGCAACCCAAGGTCACTGCGCAATCATGTTCTATCTCGTGCAGCGCACGGACTGCGATGCGATGACACTGGCCGCCGATATTGACCCCGCCTACCGACTTGCATTCGACGCGGCAGCCACCGCAGGCGTCGAAGTACGGGCGCACAGTTGCAAAATCAGTCCAAAGGGTATTTGGCTAGGTGACCCCATCCCGTTCAAGCCCTAGAAATCGGCTTGTAATTCGCCTATGTGCGCCAGAGGACTGAAAAGGAAGACGGACCGTTGGAAACGAACAAAGCTCGCCTCACCAAAGAGGGCATCCGAATTTATGAAGCAAACGACTTTGCTGGCATGGCAAAGGCGGGGGCTTTGGCCGCCAATATCCTTGACGAGATTGCGACGCATGTTTTCCCTGGGCAAACCACTGGCGAAATTGACCGCATGATCACCCAGTTGGTCGATGATGCTGGAGCTGTATCAGCGACGATAGGCTACAAAGGCTATCAGCACGCAAGCTGTATTTCGGTCAATCATGTGGTTTGCCATGGTATTCCGGGCGACAAAAAGCTGAAAGATGGCGATATTCTGAATATCGATGTGACTGTCATCGTTGACGGCTGGTTTGGCGACACAAGCCGGATGTATGTCGCGGGAACACCGTCACGAAAGGCCGAGCGCCTGATCCAAGTGACCCATGATGCCCTGATGAAAGGCATCGAGGCGGCAAAGCCCGGAAATACCTTTGGTGATATCGGCCACGCGATCCAGCTATACGCAGAAAGCCACCGCATGTCGGTTGTGCGCGATTTCTGCGGTCATGGGCTCGGTCGGGTGTTTCACGCCCCGCCAAACGTCCTGCATTATGGCCGCGAAGGCACAGGCGCACGGCTTGAGGAAGGCATGTTCTTCACCATCGAGCCGATGATCAATCTTGGCCGTCCAGAAACGAAGGTTCTGGGTGACGACTGGACCGCCGTGACACGCGACAAATCATTGTCCGCTCAGTTCGAGCATTCAATCGGGATTACTGCAACCGGCTGCGAGATCTTTACGTTGTCGCCCACTGGCAAGTTCCACCCGACTTATTCTGCCTAAAGATCGCGGGGAAAAGCATATGTCTTTTCCCCTCTTGCGAATGACTTGCAACTGGGGCCCTAGCCCTCTAGATAACACGTGTCGCTAGCGGTGACGCCTTTTCCCAATATTCGTTACAAAAGGATGCATCTTATGCACATCTTGAAATCTGCCGCTTTGGTGGCCGCCCTTGGCCTGTCTACAACAACTGCCTTCGCTCAAGAGGTTACTTTGCGCTTTCAGCACTTTGTGTCACCTGCCAGTGCAAACCCCACTTATTTCATGCAGCCTTGGGCTGATGCGATCGAGGAACAGTCAAATGGCCGTATCAAGGTCGAACTTTATCCGTTCATGCAACTTGGCGGCGCGGCACCCAGCCAGTTTGACCTGATCCGCGACGGTGCGATTGACGGCGGCTGGGTTATTCCCGGCTATCAGCCAAACCGCTTCCCCGAGGCCGAAGCGATGGAATTGCCCTTCATGACAACCAAATCCGGCGAAGAAGCCAGTGCGGCGGCATGGCAGTTCACGCAAGAATTCCTCATGGATGATTTCGCTGATGTTCACGTCATTGCAGCGCACATGCACGGCCCCGGTATCGTTCACAAACGCGGTGCGCCCATTGAAACCGTAGAGGACTTTGCGGGCCTGAAACTGCGCGGCCCGTCGCGGCCTGCGACCCTGCTGCTGGAAGAACTCGGCGCTACGCCAATCGGCATGCCCGTCCCACAATTCCCCGAAGCCTTGTCACGTGGCGTCGTGGATGGCGGTGTGATTACATGGGAAATGTCTCCATCGCTCAAGCTCAATGAACTGACCGACAGCCATACGGATGTGGCGGGTGATCAGGCGCTCTATAACCTTTATTTCATCTGGGCGATGAACAAGGATGTCTATGAAAGCATGCCCGAAGATCTGCGTGCGATCATTGATGCAAACTCCGGCATGATGGCTAGCCAGTGGGCGGGGCGTGCGCATGATACAGGCGATGTCGTCGGGCGCGAAGTGATGGCAGCAGACGGCAACGCGATTGCAGAACTGTCCGAAGCAGAAACCGCACGGATCAAGGCGCTCGGGGCGAAAGTAACCGACGCCTGGATCGTCGAGATGGACGCAAAGGGCTATGACGGGGCTGCATTGGTGGCAGCGGCACAGAACGCGGTGCGCGACACGGCGAACTAAACGCAACGACGAAAAGCAGGCTTTGAGGCAGGGATTAACCTTTCCCTGCCTCAGTCAGTTTCTGCCTTTTCGTGCCCAGCCAAAGGGGCACCCTGCGACTGTGCGGATGGAGACGACGCAATCTCGTTCCTGCGACTTTGTCCCCGAAAGATCATGCACCACAAAAAACCTTGAACATAATGATGTTCGTGCCACAGTGAGCCACGACATCAGTCCACCTGTGAATGTCGGCATTATTCATTGATATCAAGAAGACGGATCGGACTCACTCTTGCTACAAATTTTGAACTCATCCTCCGCATCATGAAGAACGTAGCAATTTTTGACCCACGGCGACTGTTAAAAGCGCTTTGTATGATCGTTCTCATATTTATCCCGATCAGCATGCTCGTTTCTCCTGCATTTGATTTCTTTACAGTTGAAGAACGCGGGGCAAATTGGACAGTAACAATGTCTACTTTTGTCTTTCTTCTATCGTCGATGTTTCTTTTCGCAGCTGCGCTATTTTCGCTGAAGTCGCCTCATGAAAAACTGTTTCTGTGGTGCATGATTGCATTTTTCATCTACGCCTTTCTGTTCACAATATACTCGGCGAGCGATCTTTTTTATCCGATTTTCGGCCTGATATCGGTACTGGGGTCAACGCTTGTCGGGATCCTGTTTTACGTTTCCGCAAAAGATAACATCATCAGCCCCAAAGCCGTTTTCTATTCTTTGGCATTTGCTTCCGTCTTTGTCATGGTGCCCCTGCTGCTTATACAAATTGACACGGAACGCTATGCCCGACTGACCCAAGAAGTTGGCACCTCAAACATACTTTATGGCTATGAAAACCCGCGCGCTCTGGGCTGGATTTCGACAATTTGTCTGTCATTGCTGGCTGCCCATTTGACGACGCAGCCCAAAGAAATCAAACTCAGCCCGATCCTCCTGCTGCTGGCCATAATCGCTGCAACGACATTATTCTGGAGCGGATCACGGGGCGGCATTGTGGCGTTCACGGCAAGCATCTCGGTTGTTCTTTTTCTTTCGCGAACAAGGAACCAAAAAGGCATATTGTCCATCGTGTCGTGTATTGCCGCGGGCGGCGCTATCTCCTACTTTTTACACTTACCCTCGTCGGATTTCGGTATATTTTCCAGGATCAGCCAAAATCTGGGACAGGAAAGTGTAGCCGCAATCAGCTCGGGGCGTACCGAGCTTTGGCAACTGACTATTTCCTATATACTGGAGCGCCCATTCACCGGTTATGGATACTTGCCTCATAAGAACCTCGCGGGTTTTACCCACGGTAGTGCGCATAACATCATATTGGATGCTTGGCTTTGGTTTGGCCTGATCGTAGGCACAATGGTCTTGCTGCTCGGGCTCATGCTTTGGATAAAGGCCTGTGCGACCTTTCTGAAGGCCAATGATCACTATGTCTCGGCACTATTCTGCGTTGTGACAACCTTACTGGCATACAGCATGGTTTCAGGGCCCTATGCGCGAACATTCCCTTTGCTTCTTTTTGCAATTTCATCTGGCGTCATTCTTGGTATCCGCGCCTCGAAAACGAATTGAAATGACGGATTGGATTTGCTGGTGGGGCCTACTCAAGAATAGGAAGATTTCCATTCAGCACTGTGGTCAGCACTAGGTGATCCGCGCGACCACGTAATCTGCCAGATCAACCAACATCTTTTTTAGCGGATGGTCGGGGACGATATCCAGTGCCGACTTGGCCTTTTCCGCCCAAGCAAGCGCGTCCTGACGTGTCGTCTCCATCGTGCCGTGCTTGGCCAGCAAGCTGATAGCGTGCTCTAGGTCACCGTCTTCCTGACGGCCTTTCTGGATTGTGCGCACCCAGAATTCACGCTCGGTCGTGTCAGCGGCAGCCACCGCGCGGATCACCGGCAGCGTCAGCTTGCGTTCGCGGAAATCGTCACCAACATCCTTGCCGATGGCTTTGGTGCCGCCATAGTCTAGCAGGTCATCGACAATCTGGAATGAAATGCCCAACGCATCGCCATAATCAAACAGCGCCTGTTTCATTGCGGCATCCTGCCCCGCGATCTCTCCGCCGACTTCCATCGCGGCCGAAAACAATGCCGCAGTTTTCCCGCGGACAACTTGCAGATAGATCGCCTCGGTCGTGGCCAGATCACTGGCGGCGGTCAATTGCAGCACTTCGCCTTCCGCGATCGTCGCCGACGCATTGGCTAGAATATCCAAAACGCGCAAAGAACCGGTTTCGACCATCAACTGAAACGAACGTGCAAACAGATAATCACCGACCAGAACGCTGGACGTATTGTCCCACAACAGGTTCGCCGTCGGGCGCCCGCGACGTTGACTGCTTTCGTCAACCACATCGTCGTGCAGCAAGGTCGCCGTGTGAATGAATTCAACGGTCGCGGCCAAATGTACGTGATAAGGGCCGTCATAGCCACACATTCTTGCAGCCGCCAATGTTAGCATCGGGCGCAGGCGTTTGCC
>CBDTYC010000234.1:0-4724 GCA_965364495.1 uncultured Yoonia sp.
TCGCTTTACGGTCTACGGTCACACTGACCTGGTCGGCAGCCAAAGCTACAACCGCGGCCTAGGCCTACGTCGTGCACAAGCTGCTGTCGCCTTCCTGACATCACAAGGCATCGACCGGAGCCGCCTTGAAGCTGTGGCATCATTCGGTGAAACGCAGCCGCTGATCATGACGGAAAACCGCGAGCGCCAAAACCGCCGCACCGTGACAGAAGTGTCCGGGTTTGTTGAAAATAACCCGATGGTTCTGAACGGCAAATATGCGCAGATCATCTTCCGCAACTACGTTTCTGGTTGAACAAACTAACAGAAGTGACGCCGGACATTATGTTCGGCGTCACTCTTCACTTTTATTCCTAAGATTTTGATATAATCTACGAATATGGGCAATTTTCGCCTAATTCTCGACATTGTTACAGCGGATAATGGGGACAGTAACGAGTCCATCACCTATGTGCAGTAGTCATTTGTTTATGATATGCTAGCCTAGTCCTGCAAATGGCGTGGTATTTTTGATTGAATGGGGGCAACCAGACCAATGAACACAAGCCCGGTCGCGGAAAGCGAACAGCCACAAATCGTGGCATGTACAATCAGTCGCGATGTTCAGAATTTTGATCTACTGATCGAAGACATGGAAGCAGCGCTCGGCGATGCATGGGGCGATCTTAGCTTTGAAGATGCTATTCCGTTCCTTGGTCAGCCTGAAGCAAGCAGTCTTCAGTTCGTGACAATCGCGATGGATGCAGAAGACGAGGACAACCTCGTCAATATCACAAGTGTGATTGCTGCAGCGAAACAAGCTGGTGTTAAGGTGATCGTGATCGCCGAAGACGTCAGCCCGACTGCTTTGCACCAGTTGCTTCGTCAAGGCGGGGACGAATTTGTCCCCTACCCGCTTCCTGAAAATGAACTGGCCCGTGCGATCGAACGTGTGTTGACCGCAAAAGAAACGCCCGTCGCGAAATCTGGCGGCACGAGTGTCGCGATTACCGGCGACAAATCCGGCATCATTATCCCTGTGCACGGTATCGCAGGCGGTACAGGCGCAACCGTTCTGGCTGTAAACCTTGCGTGGGAACTGGCGAATATCGACAAGAACGACCCGCCGAAGGTTTGTCTGCTTGATCTGGATTTCCAATTTGGCTCTGCTTCGACGTACCTCGACCTGCCGCGTCGCGAAGCCGTTCTTGAGATGTTGACCGATACTGCCAACCTTGATTCCGAATCCTTTTTGCAGGCGCTTTTGTTACATGGCGACAAACTGCATGTGCTGACGTCGCCGATGGACATGATCCCGTTGGATATGATCACGCCAGAGGACATTACGCGCATCATGACGCTCGCGGCTGCACATTTTGACTATGTCATCGTTGATATGCCGACCACGATGGTCGAATGGACACAAGTCCTGCTCGAGATGTCGCATGTCTATTTCGCGATGATCGAGCTTGATATGCGGTCGGCACAAAACACCTTGCGGCTTAAGCGGGCACTTCAATCCGAGGATCTGCCTTTCGAGAAAATCCGCTTCGCTTTGAACCGCGCGCCGGGTTTCACTGATATGAACGGCAAGAGCCGTGTAAAACGTCTCGCGGAAAGTCTTGGGATTGGGATCGAGTTGCTTCTGCCTGACGGTGGTAAACCTGTCATGCAAAGCGCTGATCACGGCACTCCGATGGCCATATCTGCACCCAAGAATCCTCTGCGTAAAGAAATCGCCAAGCTTGCAAAATCTATTCACGAAGTGAACCAATCCGCCGCATCTAGCGCGCGAGGTTAGGAGGTAAGTTAATGTTTTCAAAATATAAAAAGCCGTCAATTCCCAAGGATGCCGCTGGAAAGCCGTCAATTAATGTCGCGCCATTGCCCAAGTCGAATACCCCGGCAGAACCACCTCGTCAGTCGTTGATGAAGGCGATGAAGCCGCGGAATGCTGCCGACACCGGCGCAATGGACAAGGAAAAGCGCCGCAAGGAACGCTTGGGTGAAATCAAGCTGGAATTGCACAAGGCACTTCTTGATAATCTCAACCTTGCCGCGCTCGAAAATGCCACGGAACAAGAGTTGCGCACCGAGATCAACGCGATTGCGAACGAGTCTCTTGAGGAAATGGGTGTCGTTCTTAACAGGGACGAACGTCAGACCCTCAGCCAAGACCTGTACTTCGAGGTCACGGGCCTTGGCCCACTCGAAACGCTTTTGAAAGATGAGTCCGTTAACGATATTCTGGTAAACGGGCCACAGCAGATCTTTGTCGAGCGTGATGGACGTCTGCAATTGACCGACATCACTTTCAAAGATGAAAAGCACCTGTTGCGGATCATCGACAAGATTGTTTCGGCCGTGGGTCGCCGCGTCGATGAAAGCAACCCTTATGTTGACGCCCGTCTTGCTGACGGCTCACGTTTCAACGCAATGGTCCCACCAATTGCCGTTGACGGCTCGCTTGTTTCCATTCGTAAGTTCAAGAAAGACAAGCTCGGTATCGAAGAGCTGGTCCAGTTTGGCGCGTTCACCGAAGAAATGGCCGCATATTTACAGGCTGCGGTGTCGACCCGCCTGAATGTTATCGTTTCTGGTGGTACGGGTTCGGGTAAAACGACAACATTGAACGCCTTGTCAGGTTTCATCGACGATGCAGAGCGTATTCTGACAATCGAGGATACAGCAGAACTTCAACTCCAGCAAACCCACGTCGGTCGCATGGAAAGTCGCCCGCCAAACGTCGAAGGCAAAGGTGGGGTTTCCCAGCGTGACTGTTTGAAGAACGCGCTGCGTATGCGTCCAGACCGGATTATCGTGGGCGAGACCCGCGGCGAAGAAGTCATCGACATGCTACAAGCGTTGAACACTGGCCACGATGGGTCAATGACCACGATCCACGCCAACTCTGCGCGCGATGGTGTATCACGCTTGGAAAACATGATTGCGATGGCCGGTATTGAAATGCCGCTCAAGGCGATGCGCAGCCAGATTTCTTCGGCGGTCAACTTGATCGTGCAGGTATCGCGCCTGCAAGATGGCTCACGCCGCATGACTTCGGTCACCGAAATTACCGGTATGGAAGGCGACGTGATCTCGATGCAAGAGATCTTTCGCTACCAGCGCGTCGGCCTGACACCTGAAAACAAAATTATCGGTCACTTTACCGCAACGGGCGTACGTAGCCACTTTTCCGAGCGCTTTAAGCTTTGGGGCTATGATCTGCCGCCAGCAATTTTTGAACCGATGGTCGCGGAGTAACAATTATGATCTCAGCCGAACCACTTATTTATATTATGATTTTCGTCGCCGTTTTGGCGATTGTGCAAGGCATCTATCTGGTCATCTTTGGCAAATCGATCAGCATGGATGGCAAGGTCAATCGCCGCCTTGACATGTTGGACAAGGGCGGCAATCGCGAACAAGTGCTCGAACAGCTCCGCAAGGAGATGACCCAGCATATGAAGTCGCAGAGCATCCCGATTTACTCGCTTCTGGCTGACAAGGCGCAAAAGGCAAACATCGCATTCACACCGATCCAGCTTGTCATGCTGATGGTCGTCATTTGCGGTGTATCCTTTGTATTCTTGACCTTTCTAACCGCGGTCAGCGTCCCTGTCCGCAGCTTGGTGGCTGTCCTGATGGGGATTGGCGGTGTCTATGTGTGGGTCAGCCGGACAGCAAATAAACGGATGTCGATGCTTAGCGAGCAACTGCCGGAAGCTGTCGAACTAATGGTGCGGTCGCTCCGGGTCGGACATCCATTTTCGTCTGCGGTTGCAATCGTGGCAAGCGAAGTTCCGGACCCGCTGGGTACAGAGATGGGTATGATTTCGGACGAAGCAGCCTACGGTCGTGATATGGGTGAAAGCCTGAAAACAATGGCGGAACGGCTTGATAGCCAAGTCGTGCGCTGGCTGTCGGTGGCTGTCACGATCCAGCAAACGTCAGGTGGTAACCTTGCAGAGATTCTAGACGGTCTTGCCAAGGTTATTCGCGCGCGGTTCCGTTTATTCCGCCGCGTCGCCGCAATTACTGCCGAAGCAAAGTGGTCGGGCAACCTTTTGTCAGGTTTTCCATTCTTGGCTTTGCTGGGTATCAATGTGGTCAAACCCGACTACTTTGACGAAGTAATGGAAAGCCCGTTGTTCATTCCCGCCGCCCTGATTGTTTGTGCGTTTCTGGTTGTGAACATCATTGTCATGCGCGCCTTGGTCGATATTAAGGTATAAGGAAAGCCTCATGGAAGAAATCCAAACAATGATCACCGACATGCTAGGCCCCTTTGGACCGCTTATGGTCGTCGGCCTTTTGGGTGTTTTCCTCATTTTGTTGACGTTGCCAATTCTGTTGAAGCGCGAAGTTGACCCGCTCGACAAGCTCAAGGCAGGTAACATCGCACAGGACAAAAAGAAAAAAGGCGACAAGAGCGAGCAACTGCGCGCGCCGACCGGCCGCGACAAGCTTGAAAGATACTCGAACTTTCTTGAACCGCAGAACGCCGAAGAATACTCGGCCGTTAGGCTAAAGCTTTTGCAGGCTGGTTACCGCAGCAAGAACGCCGTGCGTATCTTCCATTTCTTGCAGTTCGCACTTGGCATCTTTGGACTGATTTGTGGTGGTATCTACGCGGTGATCCAATCGATGCAGGTTGACGTCTCTACGCAGCAATTGGTGATATGGATCATGGGACCGGGCGGTGTCGGTTACATGTTGCCGCGGTACTGGGTGACGCGCCGCCA
>CBDTYC010000235.1:0-4706 GCA_965364495.1 uncultured Yoonia sp.
CGCGGTGGCATGGGGCGACCGCGGGATCAGCTATGACCCGCTTGAGGTGATCGTGCGCTGACGGCCCAACCGATTCCGCCGACCACAAGTGCCGCAGAAATCACAATCGTAATTCCCAGCGGTTCTCCCAAAACCAACGAACCTGCAAGGATGGCAATGACAGGTACACTTAGCTGAACGACAGCGGCGGTTGATTGAGACAAGCGCGGGAGCACGCTGTACCAAAGAGCGTAGCCCAACCCTGATGTAACTCCACCGCACAAAACGCCAAGCGCAAGACCGGTCGCGCTGAAGGACAGGGACGATCCTGGCAATAGGATCAACAACAGTGGCAGACAGAGAAGAAAATTGGCAGATGTTGCAGCAAGCGGGTCTGCTGATCTGCGGCCAACAATCGTATAGGCAGCCCATCCCAGCCCGGCGCTGACCATCAAGAGCGCTCCGACAGGATCTGCCAGCCCGCCCGGCCCGGGCCAGAGCGCCAATAGAAGACCTGCAAAACCAACGGCTGCCCCGGTGAGTTGCCGCTGGCTGGGTGCGGCGCCGCGCAAGGCCCCATGTGAGAACATCGTGATTTGCACGACACCAAAAAGGATAAGCGCGCCCAAGCCCGCATCAAGTGTCATATAGGCGAGCGAGAAACCGATCATATAGACTGCAAGACTTATTGCTCCCGGCAATCGATTGCGTCGCAACAGGGGCAGGCTCCCCCCGCGCAAAGACATGATCATGCCCAAGACGATGGCACCAGACAGGACCCGGACAAGAGCGAAACCGGAGGCGTCTATGTGATTGCCATCAATTGCCATCCGGGTCAGGACAGAATTGGCCGCAAAGGCGATCATTGTCGCACAGGTAAGAAAGATCAGGCGCATGACAGAGCATTAGCGCCTGCTTCACGATGCGCAAGATCGTTTTGAAAGGCCCTCGCTATTCAAAGATAAACTCGTCCTCTTCCTGCAAATTGACCAGCAACGCTGCCATATCAGCCTGATGGGTTGCATTTGAAACAGTGGAATGCACTCCACCGTTCTGAACTGGGCGGTGTCGCATCGTCGAGATCAACGTGCCTTGGACACCTTCATCCTGAAGTGCGACAGAGGCGCCCTGACGCACGATCTCGCACGGGTTGTTGATATGCATAGACCTTTCATGGGGACCCGCGTCGCAGTTTAACAATTCTATGGATTGCTTCGACTGCAAATCACCCTCGACGCCAGCTTCTTTCAGTTCTCCAATGATCCATTGCGGCCGCTTCAAAAAAGCGCACGCAGACGACTTGCCGTCAGGTTTGGTCAGAAAGATGAAGTCATCAATGTCCTGCGACACCTTCACATCAGCTCTCGAAATCGACGATGAGGCGACATATGCGGGGTTTGCATGCTTGGAAGTGACCTTTTTCTAGGTCCTCATCTCTAGCATTGGCAGGTTTATAGTCTCTTAAGCTGCCCGAGCTTGCCGCGTCACTCGCGCAAAGAAAAGGGCGCTCCTTTCGGAACGCCCCAGTTCATCTCTTTCATTTCAGGGCCAGACCCCGAAAAGCGGTTTACATCATGCCGCCCATGCCGCCCATGTCGGGCATGCCGCCGCCAGCTGCACCAGCGCCCTCTTTCGAAGGTTTGTCCGCAACCATCGCTTCTGTGGTGATCAACAGACCAGCAATCGAGGCAGCGTCCTGCAGCGCAGTCCGTACAACTTTGGCCGGGTCAATGACACCAAACTTGAACATGTCGCCATATTCTTCCGTCTGAGCGTTAAAGCCGAACTTGAGATCATTGCTTTCGCGGATTTTGCCCGCAACAACGGAGCCGTCGACACCAGCGTTTTCAGCAATCTGACGCAGAGGCGCTTCAAGCGCTTTACGCACAAGGGAGAGTCCAACGTTCGGGTCGTTATTGTCCCCGGTCACACCTTCAAGGTGCTTTCCAGCCTGAACCAGAGCCACACCACCGCCAACGACAATACCTTCCTGAACAGCGGCACGTGTCGCGTTCAGCGCATCGTCAACACGGTCTTTACGCTCTTTCACTTCGGTTTCGGTCATACCGCCAACACGGATCACCGCAACACCGCCTGCCAGTTTGGCAACACGTTCTTGCAGCTTTTCACGGTCGTAGTCGGAAGCTGTTTCGTCAATCTGGCCGCGGATTTGTGTGACGCGTGCTTCGATTTCGGCCTTGTCGCCGCCACCGTCAACGATGGTTGTTTCGTCTTTTGTGATCGAAACGCGCTTGGCGGAACCAAGCATATCCATTGTGACGCTTTCAAGCTTCATGCCCAGATCGTCAGAAATAACCTGACCACCTGTCAGGATCGCGATGTCCTGCAGCATTGCTTTACGACGATCACCGAAACCAGGTGCCTTAACCGCAGCGATTTTCAAACCGCCACGCAGTTTGTTCACAACCAAAGTCGCAAGGGCTTCGCCCTCGACATCTTCGGAGATGATCAGAAGTGGCTTGCCGGACTGGATGACAGCCTCGAGCAGTGGAACCATTGGCTGCAGCGAGGAAAGCTTTTTCTCGTGCAACAGGATGATCGCATCTTCGAGTTCAACAGTCATCTTGTCAGGGTTCGTGACAAAATACGGGGACAGGTAGCCGCGGTCGAACTGCATGCCTTCAACAACATCGGTCTCGGTCTCAAGGCCTTTGTTTTCTTCAACAGTGATCACGCCTTCGTTGCCGACTTTTTGCATCGCATCAGCGATCTGACGACCGATTTCTGCTTCGCCGTTGGCGGAAATTGTACCAACCTGTGCGACTTCGTCGCTGTCGTTAACCGGACGGGCAGCAGCTTTGATCGCTGCGACAACTTTCGTTGTCGCAAGGTCGATACCGCGCTTGAGGTCCATTGGGTTCATACCAGCGGCAACAGATTTCATGCCTTCGCGAACAATCGCTTGTGCCAGAACTGTTGCAGTTGTTGTACCGTCACCAGCTTCGTCGTTGGTGCGCGATGCAACTTCTTTGACCATCTGCGCGCCCATGTTCTCGAACTTGTCTTCCAGCTCGATCTCTTTGGCGACAGATACACCGTCTTTTGTGATGCGCGGTGCGCCGAAGGATTTATCCAAAACCACGTTGCGGCCTTTGGGGCCAAGCGTGACTTTTACGGCGTCTGCAAGGATGTTCACACCCTTGAGCATCCGGTTACGGGCGTCGGTCCCGAATTTGACGTCTTTAGCAGCCATTTTCATGTGCTCCTTAATTTAAGTAAATATTGAGGTTGATCGCTGCGGCTTACATGATGCCGAGGATGTCGCTCTCTTTCATGATCAGCAGCTCTTCGCCGTCGATCTTGACCTCTGTGCCGGACCATTTGCCAAACAGCACTTTGTCGCCTGCCTTGACGGACATCGCGATCAGCTCGCCGCTGTCTTTGCGTGCGCCTTCGCCAACGCTGACGATTTCGCCTTCAGCAGGCTTTTCTTTTGCGCTCTCGGGAATGATGAGGCCGCCAGATGTCTTTTCGTCGCCTTCAATGCGGCGGACGAGTACGCGGTCGTGAAGTGGTGTAAATGCCATTTCAGAACTTCTCCAGTTCGGGTTTCTTTCATGTTAGCACTCAACGGTGTCGAGTGATAACGCAGCGTAGGTAGGGATCACGAACGGGTGAGTCAACAGCCGGCGCGCGGCATTCCATGAATTTTCTGATCTTTCTGAAATTTGCCCTAAACATCGGACGAAAGCGAAACGGATAGCCGTCGCTTAGTCAGGGTCGCGCGGTGCGGTATCGTCCTCGGACAGGATACGCCATGCGTCCCCTTCCAGGTCGTCATATTGGTTGCTGCGCAGGCTCCATAGGAATGCCGCAAGGCCCAGGCCGCCAAGGACAAGGGACACGGGGATCAAGACGACAAGAATATTCATAATTTTCCCCGTAGTCTGAGAGCATTCAAAAGAACGGTGATCGACGATGTTGACATTGCGATGGCTGCGAGCAGCGGTGTGGCAAAGCCTGCAAGGGCAATAGGCACCGCAATCAGGTTATAAACGGTCGAGATTGCAAAGTTCTCTTTGATCCGCGCGCGTGCAGCACGTGCCACCAAAGGCAGTTCGATCAACGGGCGCAGGCTGTCGTTCAACAGCACAATATCGGATGCCGCACGCGATGCATCCGCTGCCGTCGCAGGAGAGACAGAAGCATAGGCAGCAGCCAATGCGCCTGTGTCATTTAACCCGTCGCCGACCATCAGCACATGCGCGCCTTGCGCAGTCAGCGCGTTGATATAAGCGATCTTGTCGGCTGGTTGGGTCGCGGCCTGCCACGTGTCAATATTCAATGCCCCAGCGATGCGTGATGTCTCGTTCGCATCGTCGCCCGAAACAAGATGGATATTCAGCCCCAGGTCCTGCCAACCCTTAACGAGTTCTACTGCACCATCGCGCAGCTGCGACCGCAGGGCAATCCTTTGGGGTTTGCTGTCGCCAATCTGGATAAATGTGCCGGCACTGGTGCCTAGCCACGCGCCGGAACCCAATCGAACCGTTTGACCGTCATAAGAGGCGCTGAGCCCTTTGCCTGCATGTTCTTGCTGATCTGTGATTGCCACCGGCGTGATCCCGTCAAGCGAGGCGGCAATGGCCTGCGAAATCGGGTGGCTTGCATTTTGCGTCAGCGCAAGCGCGATACGTTGTGTCAGCGGATCAAGCGCGTCGCGTGCCGCGGCGGGCGGGGTTAACTTGCCGGTTTTGTCAAACACA
>CBDTYC010000236.1:0-4702 GCA_965364495.1 uncultured Yoonia sp.
ATCGACCCTTCGGTCGTGCGTGGTCTTGGCTATTATACCGGCCCCGTCTACGAGGCTGAACTCACCTTTGAAGTTACCGATGAAAAGGGGCGTCCGCGCAACTTTGGCTCTGTCGCGGGTGGTGGTCGCTATGACGATCTGGTCAAGCGGTTCACTGGTCAGGCTGTGCCTGCGACGGGCGTATCTATCGGGGTAGATCGCTTGCTTGCCGCATTGCGTGCCAAAGGCCGGACGGATCATGCGGCTGTCGGGCCTGTTGTTGTGACGGTCATGGATCGCGACCGCATGGCGGATTAACAAACGATGGTATCCGAGCTGCGCACCGCAGGCATTCGCGCAGAGGTCTATCTGGGCAATCCAAAGAATTTCGGCAACCAGTTAAAGTACGCAGACAAGCGCAATTCACCTGTCGCGATTATCGCAGGTGGTGATGAATTCGAGGCAGGTATCGTGCAAATCAAAGATCTTATCCTTGGCGCAGAGATCGCCAAAAACGCGACCTTGGAGGAATGGAAAGACCGCCCAAGTCAGTACGAAGTCTCGCGCGATCAACTGGTTGCGAAAGTCCGTTCTATTCTGGATACACAAAGCTGATGCCGACGAGCGTAGAAACACTGGCCGAAGCACGCCGCCTGCGCGATCTGTTTGCCGCAAAGGGCGGGCAGGTCATCAAGGCGGACGTGCTGCAACCTGCGGGCACGCTGCTTGATCTCTATGGCGAAGATATTCGCGCACGCGCTTATGTCACGTCTGATCCGCTTCGCGGCGAAATGGTCTTGCGTCCGGATTTCACCGTGCCCGTTGTGCAGATGCATATGGAAAGCCGCGCTGATCCCGCCCGCTATACCTACTCGGGCAAGGTATTCCGCAAGCAGGAAACCGACGAAACCCGCGCCAATGAATATGTCCAGACAGGGTTCGAGGTTTTTGACGGCCAGAATCCTGCCGCAGCCGATGCCGAGGTTTTCGCAGCTATCGCCGAAGGTCTGTCCGGTTTACCTGTGCGCGCTGCGACAGGCGATCTCGGTGTATTGACGGCCGCCGTGCGCGGTTTGAACACAACCGATGCGCGCAAGGCGGCTTTGCTGCGCCACATCTGGCGACCGGCCAGATTTCGTGCGCTGATGAAGCGGTTTGGATCGGGAAAAGTGACGCCTGCGCGCGCGGCACTTCTGGCGGCGGATGACCCTTTTGCAGCGGTTGGCCCCGAGATCGGTTTGCGCAGCAGACAAGAGGTCGCAGCGCGGATCGACGCATTGCGCGCCGACGCTGCTGCGCCCGCGATTGCGAAAGAGGAGATCGGCCTGATCGACGCGATCTTGAACCTGCGTGAAACAGCGACAAATGTGCTGAGCGCGTTGCGCGATATCGCCGTTGATATGCCTGCGATCGGTGATGCAGTCATGCGGATGGACGCGCGACTTATGGCCCTTGATGCGCGGGGCATTGACGTCGCCACGCTGGAATTCGAAGGCAGCTATGGCCGCACGTCGCTGGAATATTACGACGGGTTCGTCTTTGGGTTTTACGCCATAAACCGCCCTGATCTGCCTGCTGTTGCGACGGGTGGTCGTTATGACGCACTTACCGCCCATCTGGGACAGGGCCGTGCTGTGCCTGCTGTAGGCGGCGTGATCCGCCCCGATCTGGCATTGGAGATCCGCCCATGTTGAAACTTGGTGTGCCTTCAAAAGGCCGGTTGATGGAAAAGACCTTTGACTGGTTTGGTGCGCGTGGCGTGACCTTGCGCAAATCCGGGTCTGACCGCGAATATGCAGGTGCTGTTGACGGAATCGACGGGGTCGAACTGGTCCTGTTGTCTGCCGGAGAGATTCCGCGTGAACTGGCCGCGGGCAATATCCAGTTGGGTGTCACCGGCTCTGATCTGGTCCGTGAGAAATTGGCGAATTGGGATGCTCGCGTTGCCACCCTTGCGCCGATGGGTTTTGGTGGGGCAGATCTGATTATCGCGGTGCCGCAGGCGTGGGTCGACGTGAGTACCTTGGACGATCTGGATGCGGCGGCAGCTGCGTTCCGGCGCACCCATGGGTTCCGGATGCGGATTGCCACGAAGTATCACCGTCTGGTGCGCGAATTTCTGCGCGACCAAGGCGTCGCCGACTATCAGTTAATCGACAGTCAAGGCGCGACAGAAGGCACCGTCAAGAACGAGACCGCAGAGGCGATAGCCGACATCACATCGACAGGCGAAACGCTTCGTGCGAATGGACTGAAAATTCTGGATGATGGTTTGATCCATGCCAGTCAGGCGACACTGTTTCGCGGAAGCCGTCAGGATTGGACCGATGAGCAGCGCGCAGGTCTGGCTAATCTACAGCGCCTATTGGATATCTGATCAGAGGTTTGCGGCGTTCGCCCCGTCGCGGCATGCGATGTCCAGCGCGCTTGGTTTGTGCCTTGCGTTCTTCAGGCTGGTTTCCAAGTCGTCGCCCCCAACCGCGCCTGATGCAACAGAGGCGAGGCTATAGCTATGCACCTGACTTATCCCTTTGAGGACCTGACGGCACAGCGCGTGAACGGCCAGATAATCCAGGTGACTGCCAAGCAGTCCCGCCCCTTTCTCGGTCGCACCTTCTGCGTTCTGGCGACAGGCCTCGGCGTCGGTTGATAGAAATGACCTGCAAATCATCGGGCGGGCGTCATAGGCACGGCAGCTTCGGGTGCTTGGATCAAGTGCGGGGCAGGCGTTCTTGTGCCATGCGCGTCCGTCCGGTTGGCCTTTGAGCGGGGCAAGGGCGGTATGCAGCGTCGCAGCCTCGGTTTGTGTGATTAGACCGCCTTCGCCGCCGGACAGGATGCAACAAAACGCGCAGCCATCACCACACGCGGCGTTGCGTACAGCGTCAGGCGGCGATTTAAGGATTTCGTCACGAACTGCCGCCCCCAAGCGGCGTGTCGCTTCGCCATTGCCCATCTGTCCGATGACGTCGGCGACAGGCACTCCATAGGTTTGCGCGGTTTGCAGATAAGACCGCAGGATACGTTTGGCGCGATCTTCGAGAGGCCGCGATAACCCCTTTAGTTTGGCGTGCGTGATACGTGCATCAAGGCTGGCCAGTGTGGGCGGTCCGCCAGCGGCGGCTTTTTTCGTCAGCCGGCGCGCGGCACGTGATGATGTTGGTTTCATGCCCTAGATATCCTACCGCACGCCAATAGCCGCAAGCGCTTTTGATAGTTCTGGCGGCAGCGCTTCTTCGTCTTGGCGGCCATCAGGCAGATCGCGCGGCGCGTCCTCGACGGAAAGATAACGCCAACCCTGAAAAGCGCGTTTGGGAGTAGCTTCAACACGGATCAGGCCGGGCTGGCAAACAATGGCGCAGCGGCGAATGCCATCGGCCGAGAGATATTCATCAAGCCGCAGAATGGGCTGGCGGCATAGGATGACACCTTTGATCACCCAGTAGATTGACCCACCGTTCAGGATTTCTTTGCCGCGTTTGGGCCACATACGGGTCACATGACGCGGTAGCCCGTCATCGGACTGCGCGCGACGGGTGCCCTGCCAGTCTTCCAGGCCCGCGATGTCGTCGGTGCCGACTGAAAGTTTCAGCATGTGAACTGTTTTAGGCATCAATCCCCCCCGGGACAGGTAGTAGGTAGTGCACGCAAGATCGCAATCAACGGTCCGCGCAAGAATTGTCTATGTGGTGGCCCTATTGAGATCAACCACTATATGTAGTATGTCAGTAACATAGTGCCGCAGGGCGCTTTCGACGTTTTCAACCCAAGTTTAACAACGTATGGTACAGGTCTTGTCCGCAGCCACCATTGGAGATTCCTTGAAATGACCGCCTTTTCTGCCCCTATCGCCGAACAAATCTGGGACATGAAGTACCGGTTCAAGAAGGCCGATGGAACGCCAATCGATGAAACGGTTGAAGATACATGGCGCCGGATCGCGAAGGCATTAGCCGTGGTAGAGGACGATCCAAAGTCGTGGGAAGGCAAGTTCTACGACGCTTTGGCCGATTTCAAATATCTGCCTGCTGGCCGGATCACGGCGGGTGCCGGAACAGCGCGTTCGGTCACGCTGTTCAACTGCTTTGTTATGGGCACGATCCCTGACAGCATGGGTGGCATTTTCGATATGCTTAAAGAGGCCGCGCTGACGATGCAGCAGGGTGGTGGGATCGGCTACGACTTTTCAACCATCCGGCCCAAGGGGGCTGGGGTGGTGGGTGTTGCGGCCGATGCCTCTGGTCCGTTGTCATTCATGGATGTCTGGGACGCGATGTGCCGCACGATCATGTCCGCGGGATCACGCCGCGGTGCGATGATGGCGACGATGCGTTGCGATCACCCCGATGTGGAATCATTCATCACTGCCAAATCCGACGCGGCCCGTTTGCGCATGTTCAATATGTCGGTGCTCATCACTGACCCGTTTATGGACGCAGTCAAGACAGACGGCGCGTGGGATCTGGTGTTCAACGGCGCGGTCTACAAGACGGTGCAGGCGCGCGATCTATGGGATGCCATCATGCGCTCGACCTATGACTATGCCGAACCGGGTGTGATTTTTATCGACCGCATCAACCAGATGAATAACCTCAATTATTGCGAGACGATCGCGGCGACGAACCCCTGCGGCGAACAACCCTTGCCGCCTTATGGCGCTTGCTTGCTAGGGTCGATCAACATGGCCCGGCTTGTGGCTGATCCGTTCGAAGCAGATGCCGCC
>CBDTYC010000237.1:0-4648 GCA_965364495.1 uncultured Yoonia sp.
TGCCTGCGCACCGGTCATGCGGTTGATCAATGAATTGATCCCGAAACGCGGCTTATCTGCTTCCGTTGGTGTCGCGGCAGGCGTTCCGGCCTGCGGCTGTGCTGCGCGATTTGGCACACGGCTCACCGCGGCCTGCAAACGTGCCAACGCCTCTGGCGACGGTGTCCCCGGGGCAGGAGCGCGCGGCGCGACAAAGCTGTCAGCTTCTGTCAATGTAGGCTCTGGACGTGGTTTATAGGCCGGTGGTGGAAGATCACTCACAGCTTCTTTTGGCGCTGGCGCTTGTTCGCGCGCAACGGGTTGCGCAGGCGTATCGAAGTCCTCGAAAAGGGTACGCTCTGGCGCTGACGGTGCTTCTGTTTGCGCTGCAACAACTGGCGCTTCTTCGACCTGGGTCGACTCTGGTGCTGGCGCAGGGGCTGTCACTGCCGCTGGCGCAAGTGGTGCCGCCATTGACCGGCGTGGCGCAGGTGTTTCTCTGTTGCTTGCAACAGCGTCAATTCCTGTCGCGACAACAGAAACGCGCATCTTGCCTTCCATGCTTGGATCAAGGGTCGAGCCCACGATGATGTTTGCATCGCCATCGACCTTTTCACGGATCTTGTTAGCGGCTTCATCAAGTTCGAACAATGTCAGGTCATAGCCACCGGTGATGTTGATCAACACACCCTTGGCACCTTCGAGAGAAATCTCGTCCAGCAGCGGGTTCGCGATGGCCTTCTCTGCTGCCTGAATGGCGCGGTTTTCGCCTTCGGCTTCGCCAGTTCCCATCATCGCCTTGCCCATCTCGTCCATGACGGCGCGGACGTCTGCAAAGTCGAGGTTGATCAGGCCGGGGCGGACCATCAGGTCTGTTACACCCTTAACACCTTGATAAAGCACATCATCTGCCAGCGAAAATGCTTCGGTGAATGTTGTGTTTTCATTCGCCAGACGGAAAAGGTTCTGGTTTGGAATAATGATCAGCGTATCGACAACCTTTTGCAGGGCTTCAACGCCTGCTTCGGCTTGCTTCATCCGCTTGCCGCCTTCGAACTGGAACGGCTTGGTGACAACACCGACGGTCAGAACGCCAAGTTCACGTGCAGCTTGTGCAATAATCGGAGCAGCACCTGTGCCAGTACCGCCGCCCATTCCCGCAGTGATAAAGCACATGTGAGCGCCTGCCAGGTGGTCAACAATCTGTTCAATGCTTTCTTCAGCGGCGGCCGCACCGACCGAAGCACGTGCACCGGCGCCCAGACCTTCGGTGACCTTCAGTCCCATTTGGATTTTCGAGGGCGCCCGTGACTGCTGCAACGCCTGCGCGTCGGTGTTCGCAACGACGAATTCAACGCCATCAAGCTCTTGCTCGATCATGTTGTTGACTGCGTTGCCACCTGCACCGCCCACACCAAACACTGTGATACGTGGTTTCAGTTCTTCATGCCCTGGAAGAGAAAGGTTCAAAGTCATAACGCGATCCGCCTGTTTTTTATAAAATTGCCCGTGCCCCCGGGCGTTCACTGCTTATTAGGGTTCATAGTAACCAAGTGGTGCCGAAAGGTCACGACAAAAACACAAAATGGCCACCAAATCTGGACAAAAAGCTGCGCTCGACCGCGTCATTTCGACGATTAGGCAATATGTTGCGCATTACCAGTTATCTTTGAACCATTTTACCGCCCGTTTCAGCGATTTTGCCGGATAGCGATCCGCTGGAATTTCGAAATCCCACCATTCGTCTTGTGGATTCGCAGCAAACAACGTCAAACCGACCGCGCTAGAGAATGCCGGACCAATCGCTGCCTGAGGCAGGCCCTGAACACGCAACGGGCGCCCCAGCCGGACCTGTTGACCCAGTATCTTGCTTGCCAATCCGTCAAGTCCAGGGATTTGACTGCCCCCTCCGGTCAGGACAATCTGCTGCCCGGGCAAATGTTCAAATCCGGCAGCATCCAGACGCGCACGGACCTCTTCCAGAATCTCTTCGACACGTGGGCGCATGATCCCGATCAGCTCTGCGCGGCTGACCGTGCGGCGGTCGTGTTCCCAATCACCCGTGTCGCCACCGATTTCGATCATTTCACGGTCGTCCATGCCGGTTGCAACAACGCCACCGTAAAAAGTCTTGATCCGCTCGGCCGTCGATGCAGGGATTTGCAGCCCCATTGAAATGTCAGAGGTCACATGCTCGCCACCCATCCGCACGCTGTCGGCATAGATCATGTGTTTTTTCATGAAAACCGAAATTCCCGTTGATCCACCGCCAAGATCAACACATGCAGCACCCAGCTCCTGCTCGTCTTCAACCAGCGAAGACATGCCGGACACATATGCAGATGACGCAAGTCCGGCCAATTCCAGATCGCAGCGTTTGATACAATAAAACAGGTTCTGGATAGCTGTCGCATCAACCGTCAGCATGTGCATATCCGTGGTCAGCGTGTTGCCGATCTGACCGCGCGGATCACCCAGACCAGAGCGGTGATCAAGCGCAAAGTTCACCGGCTGCGCATGCAAGACTTCACGGTCCGCGCCGTAGTCCGGAACATCACAAGAGGCCATGACCTGACTGATATCCTGTTCGCTCACCATGCCACCGGCGACATTCAGCGATCCGTCTAGACCATATGATCTTGGGCGCGCGCCGGATAGACAGGCAATCACGTGATCCACGCGGACATTCGCCATTTTCTGCGCAGCCTGAACAGCCGTCCGGATCGCGCGTTCAGTTTCCTGCATGGCGTCAATTTCGCCAAAACGTACACCGCGCGAACGTGTCGTGGCCGCACCAATCACCCGAAACTGCGACTGTCCGGCGAGTGATCCAACACCATCAACACTGCGAAACTTCTCGGGCCCGTCAAAACGCAAGACAAGGCAGGCGATTTTGGAAGTGCCTACATCCAGAATAGCAACCACACCGCGCTGCATCGCTGCTTTTCGCATTTGCCGCATTGCGCGTTGGCTGTCGTATAGATCGCCCATCAGTTGCCCACTCCGTTTGTGTCCAATGTTGTTGTACCGCGACGCAATGCTGCAGCGGCCTCTTCGTTCATCCGCAATGTTGGCCGGTTCGCGTTGCGCATATCCACAATGCCGACGTCGCGACTTAGCATGTCTTGTGCTGCGTTCAGCACGATCACACGGTCCAATGCGGCCACTGCGCCGCTTTCAGGCAAAAGAATACGCTGGTCACGATCCAACACCATGTCCCAGCGTCGCTCGCCCATACGTACCAACCCGCGCACCCGCTCAAGAAGCGGTCCTGCCGCGGCAAAAAGTGCCAGAGCTTCCTCGATATTGTCTTCTGCCCCGTCGCCAGCAATCAAAGGCAGATCAAGCCGCTCTGCGCGCGCGACAATTTGACCGGACTGCACCCCGTCAGCGTCAATCAAACGCAAGGTCGTTGCATCACGCCACAGCGCAACCGGCACACGCGGCGTCAGTCGTACCTCTAGTGCGCCAGCTTGTCCGACACGGACGCTCGCTGATTTGATCTGGTCAAGGGCTTCGATACTTGTGCGCATCCCCTCAAGATCCAGATCAAACGACGATATCGGGAACGTCGAAGGCAACAAGGTGGCGACGTCTGTCATCGCATCTGTATCAGCACCAGTGATGTTCATTGCCTGAACCATGAACTGGGGGCGCTGCTGGAATGTTTGCTTGGTGCGTTCGATCGTCGCGACAAACTGCGCACGGTTCTCGGGCTGCACGTACCAACTGGTCGCAATCGCCAGAATCAACAGGATCGGGACCCCGATCCGCACCGCACCGCGAAATCCCGGCGTGAGCATCAATCGCTGGAACCGGTATCCCAGTCTTGACGGGGCCGGATCACGCGGCATGACATCTGGTGAGGAACGTCCAATCAGCGATCGCATGAGGCATCCTCCACCATCCACCGACACAACTGTGGAAATGATATGCCAACATGCGCCGCCTGCTCTGGCGTCAATGACGTTGGCGTCATGCCTGGCTGTGTATTCGTCTCAAGCAAGATCAAGCCAGCCAAGCCCCGCGCCTCGTCCCAGCGGAAATCGGTACGGCTGATGCCACGGCACCCAAGCGCATCATGCGCACGCACTGCGTAATCCATACATGCGTCAAAGATGTCTTGCGGAATATTTGCAGGCAATTCATGCCGCGAGCCGCCCGGTGCGTATTTGGCGTGATAGTCGTACCAACCGTCAGTAATAATGTCGGTCACGGTCAACGCACGATCGCCCATCACGGTCGTGGTCAGTTCACGACCAGGCGCAAACGCCTCGACCATCACTTGGGTCGGCATGTCTTCTGCCAGCTGCGGGGGGCCGCTCGCATCGTCGCCAACGATATAGATACCGACGCTGGACCCTTCGTTATAAGGTTTGACCACATAAGGCGGGCGCATCACATGCGCTTTGCGCACATCATCAGCAGAAGCGAGGATACTATCAACAACGGGCAACCCGACCTTGCGGTAGACATCTTTGGTACGCTGCTTGTCCAGCGTTAGCGCCGAAGCAAGGATACCTGAATGCGTGTAAGGAATACGCAACCATTCCAAAATACCCTGGATCGCGCCGTCTTCGCCCCAGCGGCCATGCAATGCGTTAAAGACCGCGTCAGGCGCAATTTCGATCAGACGTGCAGCAACGTCAGGCCCTGCATCGACCTCGAC
>CBDTYC010000238.1:0-4641 GCA_965364495.1 uncultured Yoonia sp.
TAGAACTGGCGGCCGGACCACCGCTGGTCCAGCATCCGATGATGGCCAACTTCGTACTGATGGCTTTTGCTTTGCCTTTCGTCTACGTCCCCATGCCAATCGAGCATTTGGGGCTGCTTGCGGTTATTGCAACATTCGCCTGGTTCGCCAGTCGCCTTGTTATTGCGGCCTACCAATCAGGCGAAGCCGCGATCATTGCGCCGATGCAGTACAGCCAGATCATTTGGGCCACGATCTTTGGCTACGTCTTCTTTGGTGAAACGATTGATCAGCCGACCGCAATCGGTGCGGGCATCATCATTGCCAGCGGCATGTATATCGTCTTGCGCGAAAGCCGCGTGGGAACATCACAGAATACCCCTGTGTTGCGTACCCGCTCGCGGACAGAGATGGCAACGACACCGCGTGTTTCGCTGATTATGCGGTTCTCGGGAAAGACCGCCCCGCGACATAAACACGATCCCTAGCGGGCCTCGGGCGGTGCAAAACTGTCTGCGGATGCACGTGCCCAGCGTTCGCGGTAAATCGGGTTGTCCAAACCATCGTCCAGCAAAAAGCCTTCGCGCATATAGGCATAGACATCTGCCGCTTCGGTCATTTGACCGTCACTTTTGCGGGTCATAAAGTGATAGGGTAAAAATCCGCAGGGATCATCCAAACCGGCTGCGCCGGCCATTTCACCCAATGCCTTCAGTGTATTGGCATGAAATCTGGCGACGCGGTGGCTCTTGTCATCGACGTTCAGTGCTTTCTGGCGCATCGGGTCTTGGGTCGTGACGCCGACCGGGCAGTGGTTTGTGTGACAAGCTTGCGCCTGAATACAGCCAATCGCAAACATGTAACCTCGGGCCGAATTGCACCAGTCAGCACCCATCGAAAGGGCACGCGCAATGTCAAAGGCGCTGACAATCTTGCCTGCTGCGCCGATCTTGACCTGATCACGGATACCTGCGCCGCGCAGCGTGTTGTGCACAAAGGTCAATCCCTCGACCATGGGCATGCCGACGTGGTTGGCAAACTCTAGCGGGGCCGCACCTGTGCCGCCCTCGGTGCCGTCCACAACGATAAAGTCGGGGATGATACCGGTTTCAAGCATCGCCTTGACCATGCACATGAACTCGCGCCGGTGACCGATACAAAGTTTGAAGCCGACGGGCTTGCCATCCGAGAGATCACGCAGTTGGCCTAGAAACCGCATCATTTCCAAGGGGCCTTTAAAGGCGCTGTGGCTTGGCGGTGACACGCAGTCCACGCCCATCGGGATGTCGCGGGCTTCGGCAATTTCAGGTGTGATTTTGGCCGCAGGCAGCATGCCGCCGTGACCGGGTTTGGCACCTTGGCTAAGTTTGATCTCGATCATCTTGACCTGATCATCACTGGCCTGACCTGCGAATTTTTCCGGGCTGAATGTCCCGTCGTCGTTGCGGCAGCCAAAGTAACCGGACCCGACTTCGTAAATCAGATCCCCGCCGCCTTGACGGTGATAGCGGCTGATCCCGCCTTCGCCGGTGTCATGGGCAAAACCGCCCATCTTGGCGCCCTTGTTCAGCGCGGAAATCGCATTGGCGGAAAGCGCGCCAAAGCTCATGGCCGAAATATTATAAAGGGATGCATCATAGGGTTTCTTGCAGTTGTCGCCGCCAACGATCGTGCGAAAATCGGTGTTGTCAAAGTGGGTCGGCTGTACCGAATGGGTCAACCATGAATAGCCCGCCTCATAGACGCGTTCCTGTGTTCCGAACGGACGCTTGTCCTCTGCGCCTTTGGCGCGCTGATAAACCAGCGAGCGTTGTTCGCGGCTAAAAGGTTGTTCTTCTTGATCGCCTTCAATCAGATACTGTCGGATTTCCGGACGGATCTTTTCGAAAAGGAACCGCAAGTGACCCAGCAGGGGGTAGTTTCGCAAAATGGCATGACGGTTTTGTCTGACATCATGGACGCCAAGCAACGTCAGCGCACCAAACAGGGCAGCAAGGATCAACACCCAAGGCACCCAGAATCCGATAATCAGGCAAATTGCTGTCAAAATCGCAACCGCAGCGAAAGTGGTATAGCGCTGCAACAAAATCAATTCCTGCATGGTCTGCTCCCCTTGTTTTAAGGGGTACACTATGCGGCTGATTTGCTTAATAAAAGGGCGCTATTTCTGTGCTAGCGCTCACAGTGTTGTCCGGCGGGTCAAAAATCAGGTGTCACACCCGGTAAATCCAGTGCTTTGATGAGATCGCGCAACTCCTGCCGGGCTGCCACATTCGAGATATTCATCCCCTTGACCCCGATGTCACGCAGATCAAGCAGCGTCAGTCCGCGCGGGAACAATTCGCGGAAAATGACACGCTCGTTGAAACCGGGGGCGGTGCGAAATCCGATCCGTCTGGCGAGTTTCGACAGTGCGCGCTGCATCTTTTCCTTGTTGACCATCGCTTGGGCGCCCAACCGGTTGCGCACAACGATCCAGTCAATCGGCTTCAGGCCCGCCTGACTACGCAGCTGGCGGGCGTTCCAGACCATTTCGGCATAGACCGACGGTCCGGTGATTTCTTCACCATCGCTGTCCACATGGGCCAAAAGGTCGAAATCGATAAAGCTGTCATTCAACGGCGTAATCAGCGTATCTGCCAGCGAATGCGCGACTTGGCTTAGACGCGTGTGCGAACCGGGGCAGTCGATCAGGATGAAATCTGCATCTGCTTCCATTCTGGCTACAGCCATCGACAGGCGGTGATCGAATGCGTTCTCTCCCGGTTTCAGGACGCTTTGGTCGATCTCGGGCAGTTCGTGGTAAGTCGGGGTCGGAAGGTCCAATCCCTTCTTTTCCAAATAGGTCCGCCGATTGTGGATATAGCGGCCCAGCGTTTTTTGGCGCAGGTCCAGATCTAGCGTGCCAACTTTGTGGCCCATGCGCGCAAGCGCTGTCGCAACATGCATTGAGACGGTCGATTTACCCGCGCCGCCCTTTTCGTTGCCGACAACAATAATATGCGCCACTGGACGATTCCCCACCATTCGAAGCTTTGTGCCACTATATGGTGTGGTCGTCATAAGGGAAAGCACAGGCAACACCCGTAGCGTCCTTTTTCGCAGCACCTTGACACAGCCGTGGTAAAGCATCATGTGCC
This sequence comes from uncultured Yoonia sp., assembly GCA_965364495.1. Taxonomy (GTDB): domain Bacteria; phylum Pseudomonadota; class Alphaproteobacteria; order Rhodobacterales; family Rhodobacteraceae; genus Yoonia. The sequence continues at coordinate 3,120 of CBDTYC010000238.1, forward strand.
ACTCAACCGACGCATCCTGCCGCGTGAGCAGAGCAAGACCAAAGGTCTATGCAATGCGTCGTCTAACCTCAGGTTCCCACATCACGCAGGGGTCCCGCGCCAAATCGGCGCCCGGACAATGCGGTCTCGGCAGTCAGCATATTGGCGCAACCTTGCACGGGTTCATGGCATTTTGCCGTGGGCCAAAGATATGCGCGGGCCATAGGTCCGCTACAGATAGGATATCCATTCATGGATTTTGACATGCTGGGCCTTGCGCCCCGACTGATTAACGTACTCAAAGAACAAGGGATCACTGATCCCACACCCATCCAGACCCAAGCTATTCCGCACGCCATGAATGGCCGTGACGTGATGGGGCTGGCCCAGACCGGTACCGGCAAAACGGCAGCGTTTGGTTTGCCGATGATCCACGCCTTGATGAAGGCGGGCGTAAAGCCGAACCCGAAATCCGTCCGTGGTCTGGTGCTTGCGCCGACCCGCGAACTTGCCAAGCAAATCGCCGAGAACCTGACCGCCTATACCAAAGGCAGCCACCTCAAAGTGGCGCTTGTGGTGGGTGGTGCCGGCATCGTGGCGCAGACCAAGCGTCTGGCCGGCGGCGTCGACCTGTTGGTTGCGACACCCGGCCGTTTGATCGACCTGCTTGACCGGCGCGCTGTGCGTCTGGACGAAACCATCTATCTGGTCCTCGACGAGGCTGACCAGATGCTTGATATGGGCTTTATCCACGCGCTGCGCCAGATCGCTCCGCTGCTGGCAAAAGACCGTCAAACGATGATGTTCTCGGCTACGATGCCGAAACTGATGTCGGAACTGGCCGGAACCTACCTGACCGATCCGGTACGCGTTCAAGCAAACCCTCCAGGTCAAGCGGTCAAGAAAATCAACCAGTCTGTGCACTTCGTGGCCCAAGCCGCCAAGACCGACCTATTGATCGAGCTGCTGGACAAGCACCGCGATGAACTCGCGCTGGTCTTTGGCCGGACCAAGCATGGCTGTGAAAAGTTGTACAACGTGCTTGAGAAAAAGGGCTTTGCAGCCGCATCCATTCACGGCAACAAATCCCAAGGTCAACGTGACCGCGCGCTGGCGGCTTTCAAAGCTGGCAAAGTGCGTGTGTTGGTTGCGACAGATGTGGCGGCACGTGGTCTGGACATTCCCGATGTGCGTTATGTTTACAACTACGACCTGCCCAACGTGGCAGAGAACTATGTCCACCGGATCGGCCGGACTGCGCGTGCGGGTGCCGATGGCAGTGCCGTTGCATTGGTTGCGCCGGACGAGATGATCGAACTGCAGGACATCGAAAAAGCAATGAAGGAAAGCATCCCCGTCGGTTCCGGCCGCGCATGGGAAATCCAGCCGGGCCAGAAAAAGCGGCCCAATGGCGGCGGTGGCGGTGGACGCCGTGGCGGTGGCGGCGGTGGACAACGTTCCGGCGCGCCACGCGCGGCGGGAAAGCCCGGTGGAGGTGCAGGCAAGCCAGGTGGGCGTCGTCGCAGTGGCGGCGGTGGCGGCG
>CBDTYC010000239.1:0-4621 GCA_965364495.1 uncultured Yoonia sp.
ATCATCAGAGAGAACAAGTTTTTTGTCGGCGGCAGCATCGGTATCAGTTTCTATCCGAACGACGGTGAAGACGTTCAGACTTTAATCAAGAATGCAGATATCGCCATGTACCATGCCAAGGAATGCGGACGTAATAACTATCAGTACTTCAATGAGTCCATGAACGCAGAGGCTATTAAACGCATGACCATGGAAAATGCTCTACGAAACGCGATCAGTCATGGAGAATTACGACTACACTACCAGCCCAAAGTAGATATGCGTAGCGCCAAGATCAAAGGTGTTTGCGTCAACGCCGGCGCTTCGGGAGGCGTTTCCAGTGCTGGCGCTTCTAGCACAATACCAAGATCAACCGCGATGATTGGTGCAGGTTCGGCGTTTGGATCAATCACAGCAGGTACCGCAACTTGCCCCCCCTGGACTTGTGCCGGATCAATCGCGACAGGCGGCGGCGACATGAATGAGGCATAACTCAATCCTGCTCCGCCAAGTACCAGCGCCCACAATCCGCCCTTTATGCTTGGATACATCTTGCCTAAACCTCTTAGTTCGACCTTGACGCCAATATGCGTCCCGGCCCATGTATGGCAGGGCTTATACCGCCCTCTTTGGGGGTTACGGTAGCTCTTTTTCCACCTGCGCGGGATTTTACCATGCTGCTTTTGATCGATAACTACGACAGCTTTACCTACAACCTTGTTCACTACCTAGGTGAACTGGGTGCCGAAGTCGTGGTCAAACGCAACGATGCACTTGATGTACAAGAGGCTATGGCGATGCGCCCCGACGCGATCATGCTGTCGCCGGGACCTTGCGACCCCTCTCAGGCAGGAATTTGTCTGGCGCTGGTTCATGCCGCCGCTGAGACTAAAATGCCACTTATGGGTGTTTGTCTGGGCCATCAGGCCATCGGCGAAGCCTTTGGCGGAGAGGTTATCCGCTGCCACGAGATCGTGCATGGCAAGATGGGCGCAATGAAACATAGCGGCAAGGGGCTATTTGCAGGCCTGCCCAGCCCATTTGAAGCCACCCGTTACCATTCGCTTGTCGTTGCGCGTGAAACCCTGCCCGATTGTCTGGAAATCACTGCGGAACTGGAAGATGGGACCATCATGGGTTTGCAGCATCGCGAACTGCCCATTCACGGGGTCCAGTTCCACCCCGAAAGCATCCGGTCCGAACATGGCCACCAGTTGCTGAACAACTTTCTTGAGATGACAAAGGTGCCCGCATGAGTGATGCAATGAAGCCGCTGATTTACGCAGCCTCTGAAGGACCATTGTCGCGGTCCCAAGCAGAAGAAGCCTTTGGCTATTTGTTCGAGGGCGCTGCAACCCCGGCCCAGATCGGCGGTTTTCTGATGGCGTTGCGTGCGCGTGGCGAATCTGTTTCGGAATATGCCGCCGCTGCCGCCGTCATGCGTGCCCACTGCGTACCGGTCAAAGCCCCCGAAGGCGCCATGGATATCGTCGGCACAGGTGGTGACGGGAAACACACGCTGAATATATCGACCGCGACGGCCTTTGTGGTGGCGGGTGCAGGTGTACCCGTGGCCAAACATGGCAATCGCAACCTCTCATCGAAATCCGGGACGGCCGATGTGCAAGCCGAACTGGGTATCAATGTCATGGTCGGGCCAGAGGTCGTTGAACGCGCAATCGCAGAGGCCGGTATCGGTTTCATGATGGCCCCCATGCACCATCCAGCGATGAAGCACGTGGGTCCCATCCGCGTGGAACTTGGATCAAAAACGATCTTTAACATACTGGGACCTCTAACAAATCCGGCGGGTGTAAAGCGTCAGTTGACGGGTGCGTTTGCCCCTGACCTGATCCACCCGATGGCTGAAACATTGCAGCAGCTTGGCACCGAAAAGGCGTGGCTGGTCCATGGCAGCGACGGCACGGATGAAATCACAATCTGTGGCACGACAGCCGTTGCAGCCCTTGAGGATGGCAAAGTCAGATCCCGCGAAATCCACCCCGAAGACGCAGGCCTTCCAGTCCACCGGTTCCGCGACATCATTGGCGGCACACCGCAAGAGAACGCGGTCGCACTCATGGCCTTGCTTGACGGTGCGCAAGGCGCCTACCGCGACGCGGTACTATTGAATGCGGCGGCTGCATTGGTTGTGGCGGACAAGGTGGACAACCTGAAAGACGGCGTGGAAATGGCCCGCGAAAGCATTGACAGCGGCAATGCTAAGACGGCTTTGGAAACACTTGCGCGGATCACCTCGGCTACGACATAGCGTGTGCCTTGTGACAACCGGGGTTTTTCGGACCTCGTCTTTTCAATCGTGAACCTGTGGCGTATTGAACAGGCCCAAAGGCCCCTTAGCTAGGCAGACCCATGAGTGATATCCTCGACAAGATCAAAACCTACAAACTGCAAGAGGTCGCGGCCCGCAAGGCCGCCACATCTTTGACCGACATAGAGGCCTTGGCAAAAGAAGCACCGCCGACACGCGGTTTTGCCGAAAATCTCGCTAATGCGGCGCGTGAAGGATACGGGTTGATTGCCGAGATCAAGAAAGCCAGTCCCTCAAAAGGATTGATCCGCGCCGACTTTGATCCACCCGCGTTGGCCAAAGCCTATTCAGACGGGGGTGCGACCTGCCTGTCTGTGCTGACGGATACACCGTCCTTTCAGGGTGCCGACAGCTTTCTGACAGCCGCCCGTTCCGCAGTTGATCTGCCTGCACTGCGCAAAGACTTCATGTACGACACCTATCAGGTCGCAGAGGCCCGCGCATTGCACGCAGACTGCATCTTGATCATCCTTGCCAGTGTCAGCGACGCGCAAGCGCAAGAACTGGAAGAAGCCGCAACCGCGTGGGGTATGGATGTCCTGCTAGAGGTCCACGACGCGGCCGAACTTGAAAGAGCATGCGCGCTCAAGTCGCCTCTGATGGGGATCAACAACCGCAATCTGAAAACTTTCGAGACCACACTTGATACCACCCGCACACTGTCAAAACTGGTGCCTGCCGACCGCATGATCGTCTGCGAAAGCGGACTGAACACACCCGAAGAACTTGCTGATATGGCGCGCTATGGTGCCCGTTGTTTCCTCATCGGTGAAAGCCTGATGCGACAGCAAGATGTTGCGGCAGCCACCCGTCATCTTCTGTCGAACCCTTCGTCAGGGACACTTTGATGTCAGGGTTGTCCCATTTTGACGGCGAAGGCCGTGCGCATATGGTCGATGTGTCCGACAAGCCGGTGACGGCACGGACGGCGATCGCCGAAGGTCATATCAAAATGACCACCCAAACCCTCGCGTTAATCACCGAAGGCCGCGCCGACAAGGGCGATGTGCTTGGCATCGCGCGGATTGCAGGCATCATGGGGGCCAAAAAGACCGCAGAACTGATCCCGCTTTGCCACCCGCTACCGATTACCAAGGTCGCTCTGGAATTGACGCCGGACATCACCCTGCCCGGCATCCGCATTACCGCGACCGTCAAGACCGGCGGCCAGACAGGTGTTGAAATGGAGGCACTGACCGCCGTTAGCACCGCGGCACTGACCGTCTACGACATGGTCAAAGCTGTTCAAAAAGATATGGAAATCGGCGGTGTACGCCTGACATTCAAAGACGGTGGCAAGTCGGGCCGGTTCGAAAACCCATGATCACGGTCGAACAGGCCCTAATCGACCTCTTTGCACTTGTATCGCCTCTTGATGCAGAAACCGTGGCGTTGCGCGACGCCAATGGCCGTGTTTTGGCAATGGATGTCGCGGCAACCCGCGATCAGCCGCCATTTGCCGCTTCCGCGATGGACGGCTACGCAGTCTTGCGCGCATCATGTGCAGCGGGTAAAACTTTTGCGGTGGTCGGCGAAGCGGCGGCAGGGCACCGCTGGGACGGTGCGACCTTACCCGATCAAGCTGTCCGTATATTTACAGGCGCGCCGCTGCCCAAGGGTACCGATCATGTGATCATTCAGGAAAACGTCACGCGAAATGGCGATCTGATCACTCTGGACGATAGCGCCAACGATCAGCCTTTTGTGCGACCCGCTGGTGCCGACTTCAAAAAGGGCGATCTTATCAAAGCGGCGCGCATCCTGCGCCCGTCCGACATCGCCCTTCTGGCGGCAATGAATATTCCAACCGTTCAGGTTACCCGCCGCCCCCAGATTGCAATCATCGCAACAGGCGACGAATTGGTGCAACCGGGAGAGGTCCCGCGCGACGACCAAATCATCGCCTCCAACAGCTACGGCCTTGCAGCGTTAATGTCCGACTTGGGCGCGGAGCCACGACTACTGCCCATCGCGCGGGACAACGTCGCGTCATTGGAACTGGCATTCGATCTGGCTGCTGATGCAGACCTGATTGTCACGATCGGCGGCGCGTCGGTCGGAGATCATGATCTGGTTGGCAGTGTGGCGCAACACAAAGGAATGGAGCAGGCCTTCTATAAAGTCGCCATGCGCCCCGGCAAACCGCTCATGGCGGGCAAACTTGGCAAGTCCGCGATGATCGGCCTGCCCGGAAATCCGGTATCGGCAATGGTATGCGGGCACATCTTTCTCGCCCCCGTTATCAGAAAAATTCAGGGCCGTGAGGCGTCGCCCGCAAAGCGCACGAGCAGCAGACTTGCATCCGCCATC
>CBDTYC010000240.1:0-4607 GCA_965364495.1 uncultured Yoonia sp.
TCAGTTTGAACACTTCTCCGTCAATAACCAACGTGTGGCCCGCATTGTGCCCCCCCTGAAAGCGGGCGATCACATCAGCCCGTTCCGAGAGCCAGTCAACGATCTGGCCTGGGCCTTTATCGCCCCACTGGGCACCAACGACCACAACATTTGCCATAGATATGTATTCCTTTGCAGATTGCGTTTCCCCTATATCGCTGCCCCCCGCCATGGGAAACCGCAAATTTGCCCTATCGTCAGACTAGACACCCCCGCCCGCCCCCTGCATTGTCACATCACAGCAAAGAAGTGAGGCATATCATGGGTTTCGTCATTCGTTGGATCTTTGCATTTGTGCTTTTGACGGCGACATATAATCCGACCGATTGGAATTATGTGCGCTGGAGCATGGCGAACGCCGATACAAACCTGTCGGTGACAGTGCTTTTGGGGCTGATCCTGTTTGTTGGCTACATCATCTATCTGCGGGCGACGCTGCGCTCGATCGGGATATTCGGGATGATATTGATCTTGGCCGTCGTCGGTACGCTGCTGTGGGTGCTTTTCGATCAAGGCTTTATCAATCTGGACAATCCTACCGTGAACACTTGGATCGGAATTGTGGCCTTGTCGATTGTTTTGGCCGTGGGGTTGTCGTGGTCAATTGTGCGTCGTCGCCTTACCGGGCAGACCGACGTGGATGATATCGACGAATAACCGGACCCATAAAGGGGTTTTGGGGGGTTGCGGGATGGCGTTGCAGCTTTTAGATACCGCTTGTTCGCGAACGCCCCGAAAGGCCCCTTTATGGAAAACGTCGTCCTCATTGTTCACCTGATCCTTGCGCTAAGCTTGATCGGTACCGTGCTTTTGCAGCGCTCTGAGGGTGGTGGTCTTGGCATGGGCGGCGGTGGCGGCGCAACAGGTAGTCGGCCAGCACCGACAGCGATGAGCAAGTTCACTTGGATTCTGGCAGTAGCGTTTATCTGCACGTCAATCGCACTCACACTGATTTCTGCAAGTAATTCAGCAGGATCGTCGGTTGCAGACCGCTTTAACCCAAGCGCGAGCGAAGGCGTGGAATTGCCTGATTTGGGTGACAGCTTGCTGCCACCTTCATCCGCCGATGCGCCACTGGTGCCTGCGGGCGAGTAAACACAAGGGGTTGCAGTGCAGACACGCACTGCAACATGATCTTGGGTCAAAGCTTGCCAATCGGGTCCGAATCCGGTAATGCTCAAATCCCGTGATGATGCGAATTTTCGGGTTCGTTTCCCAACCTATTTTATATGTCTTCACGGGAGATTCCGACCAATGGCACGCTATATCTTTATCACCGGCGGTGTTGTCTCTTCGCTTGGCAAAGGCCTTGCATCCGCCGCGTTGGGTGCTTTGCTGCAAGCGCGTGGATATTCGGTCCGCCTGCGCAAACTTGATCCCTACCTGAACGTCGATCCCGGCACGATGTCACCGTTCGAACATGGCGAAGTTTTTGTGACAGATGACGGCGCGGAAACCGACCTTGATCTTGGCCACTACGAACGCTTCACCGGTGTCCCGGCCCGCAAAACAGATTCGGTCAGTTCAGGCCGCATCTATTCCACCGTTCTCGAAAAAGAGCGTCGTGGCGATTATCTGGGAAAGACCATTCAGGTTGTCCCGCATGTCACAAACGAGATCAAAGATTTCCTTGCCATCGGCGAAGCCGAAGTTGATTCCAGGCGGTGTGAATGCGGTGGCACCGTCGGCGATATCGAAGGCCTGCCGTTCTTTGAAGCGAGCCGCCAGTTCTCGCACGACAAACCGCGCGGCCAATGCATTTTTATGCACCTGACATTGCTGCCGTATCTCGCGGCCTCTGGCGAACTCAAGACCAAACCGACCCAACACTCGGTCAAGGAATTGCAGTCAATTGGTATCGCCCCTGACATCCTTGTTTGCCGCTCGGAGCATCCGATCCCGGAAAAAGAACGTGAGAAAATCGCGCTTTTCTGTAATGTACGTAAACAGTGCGTTGTGGCCGCATATGATCTGAAATCCATCTACGAAGCCCCGCTGGCCTACCACGATCAGGGCTTGGATCAGGCTGTCCTTGATGCGTTCGACATTTCACCTGCACCTTCGCCAAAACTGGACATGTGGCATGACGTGTACGACCGCATCCACAACCCCGAAGGTTCAGTCAAAGTTGCGATTGTCGGAAAATACACGCAGCTAGAGGATGCTTATAAATCCATCGCAGAGGCGTTGACCCACGGCGGCATGGCCAACCGTGTGAAGGTCAAGATCGAATGGGTCGATGCAGAGCTTTTCGACCATGAGGACGCCACCCCCTACCTTGAAGGCTTTCATGCAATCCTTGTTCCCGGTGGTTTTGGCGAGCGCGGCACAGAAGGCAAGATCAAAGCAGCGCAGTTTGCCCGCGAAAAGAAAATCCCGTACCTCGGGATCTGTTTGGGTATGCAAATGGCCGTGATCGAGGCCGCCCGCAATGTGGCTGGCTTGGACAAAGCAGGGTCTGAAGAGTTCGACCACGAAGCAGGCAAGAAGCGTTTCGAACCTGTAGTCTATCACCTCAAAGAATGGGTGCAGGGCAACCACAAAGTCGCGCGCAAGTCTGACGACGACAAGGGTGGCACGATGCGCCTTGGCGCGTATGATGCGACACTTGTAGAAGGTACAAATGTCGCCCGTATCTACGGGACGACCAGCATCGAGGAACGCCACCGTCACCGCTATGAAGTTGACATAAAATACCGCGACGTTCTTGAAAAAGCCGGGCTGCAGTTCTCTGGCATGTCACCGGATGGCAAGCTGCCAGAGATCGTGGAATGGAAAGATCACCCGTGGTTTATCGGTGTGCAATTCCACCCCGAGCTGAAGTCGAAACCTTTTGCGCCGCACCCGCTGTTTGCGGACTTTGTGCGGGCGGCGGTTGAAACCTCGCGGCTGGTATAAACTTTAGAAGTTAAAGGTGATCTTACGGGTCAGCACAATCTGCGTGCTGAGTTGCTCGTCTGATTCTGAAATGGGGCTGTCAGCAGCATCGCCGCGCAGCCTGTCATATGTGATTGTACCGATCACCTGCCAGTCGTCATTTACATCATAGATCGCTTCGATTTCAGCGCCTGAACTGATCATGCCGCTTCCGGCTTCAAATGGATCAAAAACTCCATTTGCTATGCTTTCGTCCCCAGTCACGCCGAAATAGGTATTGGCGTAAGTGTCATCACCCCAAAGAAACCGTGGTCCGATTGACATACGCAACTTTTCTGTTGGTCGGTAAATCATATCGCCACCAATCTCTGACACGAAAGACTCGTGCCCTACTGCGCCATAACGCAGGCTGGCGAAAAGCTCGTAATATTGTGCTGAATACTTGACGCTGCCGCCCAGTTCTAGCGCAGGGTCAACATCTTCAAGACCTGCAAGTTCTTCGTAATCGTCCGCATCGCGTCCACTGATGTAACGCAAAGATCCGCCAAATCCGAGGCCAGATGCCTCGCCCATCTCACGTGACAAAGGGCCAACCCTAACGGTTTCGAGCGAGAATTTGAAACCGACACCGGCATCCTGATCTGCATCGCCAAAGTAGCCCGGCTGAAATTTGGGGCCAACGCCTAACCGAAAAGAGACCTCGTTCTGACCGTCTTGTGCAACTGCGAATGCAGGTGCTGCGATCAAGGCGGCGGCTGTGAAAATGCGCGAAAACATGAGGTGACCTTTCTGTGCCATGCAACTGAAATAGCACAGCATGCCTCGCAAGCAACCCCGCAATAGACACCACGGCTGCACTGCGCTAAGCCGCTCTATCACATCATCGGGGCAAAGCATGCTTTCATATCAACACATTTACCACGCCGGAAATCTGGCGGATGTGCACAAGCACAGCATGCTGTCATGGGTACTGGACTATATGACCCGCAAGGACAAACCCCTGTCTTATATGGAAACGCACGCCGGGCGCGGGCTTTATGATCTGACCGACGCGGCGGCGATCAAGACCGGCGAAGCAGCCCAAGGTATTGTGCGTGCCGCCGATTGGTTTGCTGCGGATCATCCCTATTCACAAGTGCGTGCGCGCATTCGGGAAAAACATGGTAAGAACGCTTATCCCGGCTCTCCTGCAGTTGCTGCACAGAGTATCCGACCGATGGACAGCATGTACCTGTCCGAATTGCACCCACAGGAATTTGCGGCGCTTCAGGCAAACATGGCTCCCTATGGTGGCGTCTTCAAACAGATGGACGGTTGGGAAATGGCCTTGTCGATGTGCCCGCCAGAGCCACGCCGCGGCCTGCTTTTGATCGATCCGTCCTACGAGATCAAATCTGATTATGAAACCATTCCCAAAACAATCAGCCAGATCCATCGCAAGTGGGGTGTCGGCGTGATCATGCTTTGGTATCCGATCCTGACTGACGGCCCGCACAAGCCCATGGTTCGTGCACTGCAATCGGCCCTGCCCGAGGCTGTCACCCACGAGGTCGCTTTTCCCCCTGCCCGCACAGGCCACCGCATGATCGGTTCGGGTCTTTTCGTGGTCAATGCGCCCTACGGGTTTGAAGAAGAAGCCGCGCGGCTTTCTGCCCTCTTCCAAGCCAAGCTTTGCCGCACTATGTAAGCGG
>CBDTYC010000241.1:0-4595 GCA_965364495.1 uncultured Yoonia sp.
GGATCGGTTGGGTTGACGGAAAGATGCGCGGATCACCAACGGCCGCAGCCGCATAGTCGGGGTTGTTCAGCAAAAGCCAATCCAGCGTCAGGTTGGTCTGCCCGCCACTGCCGCGCGCAAAGCTTTCCATTTCTTGAAACCCGATCACGTCGGCGTCGATGTCATCAAAGGCAAGCGCCAGCGGCCCTTTGCGTCTTTCCCAATCCCCACGCGACCAGGGGCCGGTGTCTTGCCCTAGAATGATGTAGTGCACGTTGTAAGTGGCTACGCGCAACGTATCGGGGGCCTGTCCGATAAGTACGGCAGTGCCGGAATTGCGTGCTGTCTGGCATCCGACCAGAATAACGAGCGCAAACAGGATTGCACCACCGAGCTTCAAAACGGTCTTGAACATAGTGTCATGACACCCTTACCGCCGTCCTTCGCGCAACCAGGCGCCGACAATCAACAATGCTGCCAAAAGCAGGAAGGCCCAGACAGGCAACAGTGGCGAGATACTGATCTCAGCGGTGCGGTATGCGCCGCGTGGTGTGACGCCGATCCAGCCCCTGCCAGCCGCCGGACGGCCTTCGCGGACGTTGCGAATGCTGATGTCGCCATCAGCGATGTGCATGATACCGCCACGATAGCCGTCCACAAGGGGCTGCAATGTTTCAGCGCTGGCAATGGTCTGTTCGAATTCCCGCGGCGCTGCAGGCCCAAGGGCGATCACGGCCGTTTGGTCTTGGTCTTCTAGCCGGTAAAGTCCGATTTCTGGACCCGTCCACAGGGCCTCGAACCGCCCCGGCGAGACCTCTTGGAGGGTCACAATGGTCGTCGTTCCGTCCGGATGCGTGACAGTGACATTGCCCGTCGTTTTCTGCAGCGTACGGCGGATGATCCGCATCGTCTGGCCGGTCGGTTCGACCCAAAGCGATTCTTCCTCGAGTTCGGGCTCTTTCATCATCCAGTGTGCCAGACGTCGCAGCAGTTCGAGCTGCGGACCGCCGCCTTCATAGCCGCGATCCCAGAGCCAGGAATGGTCCGATGCCAGCAAAGACACGCGGCCTTCTCCGATCCGGTTCAGTGTCAGCAGGGGGCGATCATCAAGGCCGGACATGACTGTCGTAGCACCTTCCGGCACCAACACATCCACCAAGCGGAACCATCGCCCCCAACCGGGGCCTTCGCCATCCGGATCGGGTGACAGCGCATCAAGGCCTTCTGTGACGGGATGACGCTGCCCGATGTCGGTGATTTGTGGTGTGAACCCTTCCTCGAAGACCCGCGCTGTCGGTGCCCCCGGCAGGATCTGACCCAAGGGCGAACGATAGATGCTGTCGGCAGACCCGTATTCAGGCCCAGATGAAATTAACACAGCGCCGCCTTGTTCGACATAAGACCGGATGTTGTCGAGGTACGCGCTGGGCAGAATCCCGCGTCGGCGGTAGCGGTCAAAGATGATCAGGTCAAAGTCGTGGATCTTTTCCAGAAACAACTCGCGCGTCGGGAATGCGATCAGGGACAATTCGTTTACGGGCACACCGTCTTGCTTTTCAGGGGGACGCAGGATGGTGAAATGCACCAGATCAACAGCCGCGTCTGATTTGAGAAGATTGCGCCACGTTCTTTCGCCGGGGTGCGGTTCGCCTGAAACCAGAAGCACGCGCAAACGATCACGCACGCCGTTGATTTGAACCACGGCAGAGTTGTTGCGATTGGTCAGTTCACCTGCGACCTCTGGAATTGTGAATTGCAGCACGTTCATTCCGCCATGCGGCAGCTTGACAGGCAGTCCGATGTCTTGGCCGATCGGGACAGGCACTGTCACCGGAGGTTCTCCGTCAATGGAAATTGACAGCGGTACGGTACGTTCGCCAGGGGCGGCACCTTGATCCTCGACACGCAGGGTTAGCGTGACTTCCTCCCCGAGGATTGCAAAGGCAGGTGCATTCGATACCACCAGTCTGCGGTCCCAATCGTCGGGCCGACCGGTCAGAATGGCATGTAGCGGAGCAGGCAAATCCGGCGCGCGTTCGATATCATGTACCCGTCCGTCAGTGACAAGAATGATGCCCGCGACACGCGCACGGGGTTCATCGGCAAACGCTTGGGCAAGGGCCGTCATCAGGGCTGTGCCTGCATCGCCTTCGCTATCACCCAAGGTCACGATGCGGGATTCGGTATTGGGCAGGCGTGCCAACTCGGCCTCGATATTGGCAAGGGCAGACGTGTTCTGCGCGGGCCTGTCACCGATACGCTGACTGGCGCTGTCATCGACAACAACAAGGACGATGTCGTTAAGCGGTTCGCGCTGTTCTTGCTGCACAGCGGGGTTGGCAAGTGCGACCAGCAACACAAGGGCCGCAAGCCCGCGCAGCCACCATCCCGACAGCCTGCGCCAGAGCGCAAGTGCAACACCAAATACAGCCAAAGCTGCAACAGCATAAAGCAGTGCCAACGGGACCAGCGGATCAAGAATAAGGGTACCTGTCATCATTGCCCCAACCGATCCAGCAAATCAGGCACATGCACCTGATCAGATTTATAGTTACCCGTCAGCACATGCATGATCACATTCACCCCAAAGCGCAGCGCATATTCGCGTTGCCGCTCGCCCGAGGTGCCGCGCCCGACGGGGAACATCCGCCGACCGTTTGCGTCTACGGCCCACGCGCGCGCCCAATCGTTGCCACCGATAATCACAGGGGTGACCCCGTCATTCAGATTGCGGAACGGCATTCCTTCGGTTTGAGGGCCGGTCAGCGTGGCCTCTTCGACCCAGACATCGCGGCTGGCATAGCGTCCGGGAAAATCCTGCAGCAAATAGAACGTACGTGTCAGGACGTGATCAGAGGGGATTGGCGCGATGGCCGGAATATCCAGTGACCGTGCGATCGCACGCAGTTTGCGCCCCTCTGGCGAGGCTGATCCGAACCGCGCGCTGTCCGCGTCGCGGGTGTCGAACATGATCATACCACCAGTGCGCAGATAACGGTTCAGCTTGGCATAAGCATCGCGGCTCGGCAGGGGTTGGTCGGCTGTAACGGGCCAGTACAGGAACGGGAAAAACGCAAGTTCGTCGGTTTCAAGGTTCACACCGACGGGCGCGGCAGGTTCAATCGACGTGCGTCGAAACAAGGTTTGCGACAGTCCTGAAAGCCCTGCAAATGCAATGTCATCGGTTTCGCGGTCGCCCGTCAGGATATGGCCCAACACGACTTCGGAGGTGGCGCGCAGAGCGAAGGCGTCGGACGACTGCGCCTGCGCGTCGGGTGCCCATAGCAGCGCCAACACCAAAGCTGCGGCCACGTCAGCGCGGGGTCCGCGCAGACGGCCACCAATCGCAAGTGATGCGATCGCATCTATCAGGAGCAGTATGATTGTCGCACTAAGCAACCATCCCTTAAGTGCAGTTTCGCGGACAACCGACATGCCTTCGACGGCGATGCTTGTGGGCCATTGCGCAATATCGAGCGTGGTCTCCGGGCCGATGACATTGACCGCGATCTGGCGGTCACCGCCCGCATAAAGCCCCGGCAACAGATCGGGGCCCAAAGTGCCTTGCGCCAGAACCTCGCCTGCGACACCGGAAAGCGCGCTGCCATCTTCCAGCATGCCGAACGCATCAAGGACTTTGTTGGGAAGCCATGTGGTCCCGTCCAATGCACCATCTTCAAGTTCGGCAGGACGTGTGGACACGGCCAGACGTTCCAGCATTTGCACAAAAAGGCCGGACAATGGCAGGCTGGACCATTCCGCATTCGCCGTGACGTGGATCAGAATGATCTGACCTTCGCCGCTGAGTTTACGTGTGACCAAGGGTGTGCCGTCGGACAGCTGCGCAATAACGCGGTCTGCCAGAGTTGGATCAGGCTGGGCCATGACTTGGGATGTTACGGTCACATCGTCAGGGACAGGCAGGCCGAAGAACGGGCTGTCTTGGCTGAATGGCGCAAGTGTTTTGGGCTCCCCCCAACTCATGGCGCCCCCAACCGACCGCCCGCCAGAGCGCAGGCGCACAGGCAAAAGCGGATCATCCGCGCTGCGTCCCTGGTCTGATGCCGCCAGTCGGGGGCCGGCAAAGCGCAGCAGCAATCCGCCCCTTTCCACCCATTCGGCGATGGCGTCAGCCTCTGCCAAGGTCGCCACATCGGCCAGAATAATCACGTCCGGATTGGCCAACAGGATGTCGTCGATCGCGCCATCAATAATGTCGGCTGTCGGCTCCAGGGCTTCGCGCAGGTAGTAGAGCGGGGACAGCAAATCCAGTCCTTCGCGGTCGTCGCGTCCGGCGATCAGGGCGACTTCGCGCCGCCTGAGCGCGTCGTCAGTCAGGGTCACGGCCGCGGCAGAGCGGGTGCCCGGGATTTCGAACCGCGTGATCCGGTTGCGCAGTTCGGGGGGCAGCACCATCGCTGTTCCAGCCTCGGCTTCTCCGGGTTCACAGGGCAGGGCTACGGTGGCAAGCGCGCGTTCGACTCCGGCGGGATCAAGGCCAACGGCGGTGATTGTCGTCTCAAAAGGGTTGCCGACAGGAGACCTGTCCGCAGTGACAAGAACCTCGCCACCTTCGAAGCGCGCAGGACGCAAACCGAAGGTTTGGCGCGGGGTTT
>CBDTYC010000242.1:0-4579 GCA_965364495.1 uncultured Yoonia sp.
AGTCATGGAAGCTCCAGTCGTCGTAGAAGAAATGGCACCAGCACCAGCAGGTTCCGGCATGGTCGGCATCATCGTTCTGGGCGTTTTGGCAGCAGCTGTACTTTACGCAGCTTCTGAGGAGTAATTGGTCGAGCGCGCAAGCGCTTAGACTGACTACGTTTCTTGAAAAACAAGGTTCAAGAAATTCCAGACAAAAGATTGGGCAACTGCATCACTGCAGTTGCCCATTTTCTTATCGGCACGCTGTATAACTTAAGTTGAAGTTGCCCCATGCAACGGCAACTTCCTGATCATCAGGGCCAACGGAAAAGCCGACAACAGCAATACCGCGACGCCCATGAATGCGATCCGGAGACCAAAAACCTCTGACATCAATCCCATCAGCATTGGCGCAAAGAAGAACCCGGAGAACCCGATGACCGCCGTGCGGCTGATGGCCTCTGTTCGCAGATGCGGCGCGACCAGCTTGCCGACCAAAGCCAGTCCGATTGGGCCAATGACGGAAACGCCCAACCCCAGAATTCCGAACCCGATATAGGCAACCAGTGGCGTCGGCGCGAAGGCCGCTATCACAGCCCCTGTCGCGGCCATGACTGACGCGCAAAGTAGGATTGTGACCTCGCTTAGCCTTTCAGCGACAGCCTGCCCAGAGAAGCGACCAATCGCCATCATAAGGCCCAGTGTTGCAGGGCCGAATGCCCCCTCGGCGGCACCTCCTCCGAGTGTGCGTTCAACGTGCAGCGCAGACCATGCTTCGACGGTCGCTTCTGACATGAAAGCCACCAAAACGATCGCCCCGCATAGCGTAATTGGCCATAGCGGATAGCGCCCGGCATAACCGTCTTCTGCTGCCACATATGTCACGTCCATCCGCATCAGCGGCAGCATCAAGAGCGCCACAACACCAAGCCCTGCAAAAACCGGGGTCGGTGGCAGTCCCAATTCACGGGTCATGCTCACAAGGACTGCACCTGCAACATAGGCGACCGAGAACATGGCATGGTTGACGTTCATCAATGGTCTGCCGTGTGTGGCTTCAAGTTCGCTGACACGGGCGTTCATGATCACATCAAGCAAGCCCGAGCACAGCCCGACAAAGGCCATCGAGATCGCAAAGAGCCAAGGATTCAGCATTTCCCCCGGCAAGAGCCACGCGACCGCCAGTGCAACTGCCCCAACCTGCATCCCGCGCGCTCCCAAAATGCGATCTGCGCGCGGGGCTAGCCACATCGCAGAAACCAATCCGGTCGCAGAGCCCAGCAACAGTGTCCCGAAAAGCGCGTCAGAGGCGCCCAACTGCGTCTTGATGACTGGCACATAGGCTGCAAAACAGCCCCAAAACATGCCGATAACAACAAAGGCGGTGGCAGGTCGGCGCGAGACGGATAGGGCATTTAATATCGACATAAATCGTCACTGCATCCGAAAATTCCCCAAAGCAAGTTTCAAAGTGAGTGACTGCGATAAAACCTCTTTTCAAACTGACACATTCCGCCTATACGCCGGGCTTCATCGGGCTCGGACACCCTTGGAGGCGGGCCCCTACATTATTGGAGAATTACTATGGCTGGAAAGATCCCAGATCTTAACGCTACGGTACGCGCGGGGACAGGCAAGGGGGCCGCCCGCCAAGCTCGCCGTGATGGCGACGTACCTGGCATTGTTTATGGTGGCGGTGTTGACCCGCAATCCATCAGCATCCCATTTAACTACCTTCTGACAAAATTGCGCAAGGGTGGCTTTATGTCCACGCTGCACAACCTCAAGATCGAGGGTCAAGAAGACGTCCGTGTGATTTGTCGTGGCGTTCAGCGCGACGTGGTCAAGGACCTGCCGACACACATCGACCTGATGCGCCTGAAGCGTACAAGCCGTGTGAAGATCTTTATCCCTGTTGAATTCCTCAACCAAGATACTTGCCCGGGCGTCAAAGCTGGTGGTGTTCTGACGGTTGTGCGGAACGATGTGGAACTTGAAGTGCTTGCAGGCGACATTCCTGAGAGCATCACTGTTGATCTTGCAGAGGTCCAGATCGGCGACACGATTTCGATCAGCGATGTGACGCTTCCTGAAGGTGCCACACCTGCGATTACAGATCGTGACTTTGTCATTGCGAACGTCACTGCACCACGTGCATTGCTGGCCGACGACGAAGACGAAAACGAGGCAGTTGCAGCGGACGAAGTTCCGACCGCTGGCGATGAGGCTGCTGAAGAGTAAGCGACCCGGTCGTTCAAGAATGTCAAAGGGCATCCTTCGGGGTGCCCTTTTTTTGTACCAGCCGTGATTAACTTGGTCGATCCGTCGTCCGCGTGTTCTTATAGGTCCATGACCTATGATTATGACGCACTCTATGCAGAACATCCCAACGCGCTAGGCGAACCAACAAAGGTCTTTGTCGATTTCTTTGCCCGGCTCAACCAACCGAACGCGCGCGTTCTGGATGTCGGCTGCGGTCAGGGTCGCGACGCGCTGTTCATAGCGCGACGGGGTCATCACGTTGTTGGCGTCGACCTCGCTCCGCATGGCATCGAAGACATGCTTGCGGTCGCGCTGAAAGAATGCCTGCGCATCCAAGGTAAAGTCGCCGACATTGCAGACTTTGCACCTGAAGGAACGTTTGACGTCGTCGTTATCGACCGCACTTTGCATATGTTGGAAACCAAGGCCCGTTTGGACACACTGGCGCGCCTGCTTGGCTATGTGGCCCCGAAAGGGTGGCTGCTGATAGAGGACGAGCGCGCGAATATCGCGGGCTTCAAGGCGGTTATCACTGCGGATACGCGCGACTGGACCGTTAAGATCGAAAAACGCGGAACGTATTTCTTGCAGCAGGCTTAGTGGCTTTCGGCCAGCGATGTCTGACCAATCTGCGCGAGCGTGATGCTTGTCTCTGATCGCAGAACATTCCAAAGCTCTTGCAGGCCTTCTTCGCCACCTGCTGCGATTGCGAACTGCAGGACACGGCCCAAGAAGGTAAAGTTTGCGCCTTGAGCATAGGCCTTGACCACGTCTTCGCCGCTGCGCAAGCCAGTATCAAAGAAAAGCGGGTAGTCCCGCCCAACCGCTTCGCGGATTTCGGCAAGCTTCAGGATTGGCGCGGGCGCACTGTCCAACTGGCGTGATCCGTGGCTTGAAACCTGGATCGCGTCGACCCCTGCCCCTTTGAGGGCCACAGAATCCTCGACGTCCAGCACCCCCTTTACCACCAGATGACCTGGCCACATATCGCGCAAACGCCTGAGCGTGTCCCAGTCAGCTTTGGCACGGCTTTCAGTGCGATCAAAGTCATAGCCATCCATATCAAAGTTGGCCATCTGCGGCTTGCCTGCGTAAAGCGACGTGAGCGACCAGCGCGGGTGCAATGCGAAATCAATGAACTGCTTGGGGCCTATTTTGAACGGCATCGTAAAGCCATGGCGCAATTCACGCGGACGGCGGCCTACTTCGGCCACATCGACGGTCAGGACGATGGTTTCATAGCCCGCAGCTTTGGCGCGTTCGACCAGCTTGAAAGTGCCGGTACCATCGCCGCTAAAGTACAGCTGGAACCATGCGTTGCCCTGCGCCTCTTCGATCAAGGGCTCCATCGCGGTCGAGGCGACAGTTGATACGCCCAAAGGCACATTTTCACGGGCAGCTAGTCGGGCAAGCATCATGTCCGCGCCGGGGCCGGACAGGTTGCACATGCCCATCGGGCTGATGCCAAAAGGCGCTTTGGTCGGTTTACCCCAAAGCGATGATGCTAATGACCTGTTGCTCACGTCACGTAAAACACGTGGACGCAGCTCCAGTTTATCAAAGGCCGCACGATTACGCGCGGCCCCTGTTTCGGCGCCAGCGGCGCCATCAATATAGTCAAAGACCATCCAAGGAAGGCGTTTGCGGGCTAGCCTGCGGGCGTCCTCGCTTGAATGTATCTTCGGTGCCATTTAGCTGGCCACAGCTTTCATAAAGCGGTCACGGATCACAACAGGGTCCATGGTGATGACCGGCAGTTTGATGTTGCCGCTGTCGCACTTGCTGACAATGATCGTCATCTTCTTGCTGTCGATCGCCGCTTGCAGTGTTTTGCCAGTATCCACGTCCTTGCAGACCACGACGTTCTCACAACCACATGCCTTGGCGACATCCTCGAGCTTTGTCTTCTTGCCCGCATATGTCGGCTGGTCACCGGTTGACCCGTAAGAGCCGTTGTCGATGATCAACAAGATATAGTTGTCGGTCACGTTGTTGGCGATAGTTGGCAATGTGCCAAAGTTTGTCAGAACAGAGCCGTCACCGTCGATCGAGATCACAGTTTTGTCTTGTGCCAAAGCCAGACCGAAGCCGATGGACGACGACAGGCCCATCGTGCCCAGCATGTAAAAGTTTTTCGCATTGTCGTCGATCATATGCAGCTCTTGGCTGGGTAGACCGATGTTGCAGACGACCAGTTGGTCACGAAGGATTGGCGCGATTTCGCGCAGGATTTCAGAACGGATCATTGGTCGCCGTAGCCTCCCCAGAAGGACGCATCCGTCAGGATCGCCACAGGTTTATTGCACATAAAGGTGTATTTCAGGATCGCATCCAGCTC